>JBAIXJ010000726.1:0-1598 GCA_037916645.1 Opitutales bacterium
CCGGCTTTCCCCCCGAGGTCATCCGCGCCGTGGTGGGCGCCCTCGTGCACGAGCAGTATGCGGCCCGCCGCCGGCAGATCCTCGGGGACCAGCCGCCGCCGCCATATTGGAAGACCGGCTCGATGGCCTCGCTCTACTCCTCGCCGCAGATGGCGGCGCTCCGTCAGCTGGCCCGGGAGGAGCAGGAAGCCATGCGGCAAGTGTTGGGTCCCGACTCCGCGACCTCCGAGCTGAACCAGCTCTACCGGCAGCGGATGTTCGGCGATCTGGCGCCGGACAAAGCGGACGCGCTGCAGCGCATCCTGTCCGATTACGGCGAGCTGCGCACCCAGATCTACGCCGATGCCGGCAACGGCCGGGCCATGCTGCCCTCGGACCGGGAGAAACTCGCGCTCCTGGACCAGGAGCAGCGGGACGACATCGCCGCCCTGCTGACTCCGGAGGAGCTCCGGCAGTATGATCTGCGCAGTTCGCCCACGGCGCAGCGGCTCCGCAACCAGCTGACCTATTTCAATCCGACGGAGCAGGAGTTCCTGACGCTCTACACGCTGCAGAGCCAGTTCGACCAGCAGTACAACCCGCCGGGCGGCCTGCTGGGCATGATGTCGCCGGACCAGATGCGGCAGCGCCAGGCCGCCCAACAGCAACTGAACGACCAGATCAAGGCGGGGCTGGGCGACGCGCGGTACGCCGAGTATCAGCAGGCCACGGATCCCGGATTCCAGACGGCAAGCCGGATCGCGAGCAATCTCCAGCTGCCGGCGCAGAATGCGGTGGCCACGTGGACGCTGGAACAAACGACCCAGCAGCAGGCGGCCGCGATCCGGACGGACCGCAATCTGGGCCCGGATCAGCGGATGGCCGCTCTCGCGGCGCTCAGCGCCCAGGCCAACCAACAACTGACCCAACTGCTGACGCAGGCGGGTGCGGATCAATACAGGCAGACGAACGGCGCCAACTGGCTGCGGTCGCTGGACATGAGCGCGCGACGGCCGGGGCGGGCCGGGTCCGCGCCGTCCGCTCCGCCCGCCTCCGCCGCGCCTTCCGCCCCGCCGTCGAAGCCCTGAGGCCCGGCCCTACCACAGGGCGCCGAGCCACGCCCGCAGCGCGTCGTCCGAATCCAGGATCTCGCCGCCGCGGTACTCCGGCGCCAGCAGGCTCGCGTACGACTCCGCGGCGAAACGGCGGCAGTGCAGCAGGACGGTCGCGCGCTGGCCGGGGGCACGGACAAGGCGTCCGAGCGCCTGGTTCACCTTCTGCATGCCGGGAATCTGGTAGACGCGGCGGAACGCACCGTCGCGGCTCAGGCCGCCGCGTTCCAGCTCCGCCAGCCGGCGGCGCTGCAGGGCGTTCACCTCGGGCAGCGCCGGTCCGACCACCATGGCGTGCGACACCCGCCCGCCGAGCAGGTCGATGCTTTCGGCGAAGCTGCTGCCCAGAACCAGGAACAGGGCGTCGGCGGCCGCCAGCGATTCATTGACCCAGGCTGTCTGGGCGGCGAGATCCACCGAGCGCGGTTGCAGGGCCGCCCGCACCGCCGAGCCGGCGGCCTGCAGTGCCCGGCTGATGCTCTCCGCGTAGGCGTAGCTGGGAAAGAA
>JBAIXJ010000727.1:0-3876 GCA_037916645.1 Opitutales bacterium
GATCCACCCGCGCTCGGGAAACGCCGCCTGGTTGTAGCCGCGCCACCCGGCGGTGGTCCGGCCGTCGAACAGCAGCCTCCAACCGGCCGCCCGCTCCGCCGCCGTCAGGGTGTTCGCCGGGGACGCACCGGCCGGTTGTTCGTGGAAAGGTTGGCCGGCCTGGTAGCTCTCCAGCAGCTCCGCATTGCGCGCTGCCAGCTTCGCGTCACCCTCGGCCAACGCCCGTTCCCGGGCCTGGCGGGCGGTGGCGATCGCGTCGTCGATGCACCCGAGTCGCGTGAACCCGGCCGCCTGGGCCCGGCGCGCGGACCACGAGCCGCCCGGGGTGAGATCGGCGGCCCCCCACACGACCAGGGGGAGAAGACCGACGATCGGGAGGTACATGAACCGGTCCGCCATCGCCTGAACGCCCGCCTGGATGAGGCCGATCGTCGGCACCAGCACCCCGAGGAACCACCACCAGCCGCTCGCGAGATACGGGCGACGCCGGACCTGCCAGGCGACCACACCGGTGAGCCCCAACAGCAGCACGACACTCGCTCCCACCGCCGCCCCGTTACCGGCGGGCCGCCCCAAAAGCAAGCCCGCCACTTGATGGAAGTGGCGGGCGGATCCAGAGCCGACTATCACTTCTTCAGTGACTCGATGATCTTGGCCCGCTCGTGGTGGTATTGAGCCGGCGTGATCTGGTTCGCCAGGTAAAGCTCGTTGAGCTCCGCCAATCGGGCGAGACCGGTCTTCGTCGAGGCGGGAACGGGCGGAGGCACGGCCGGCGTCGGCGCGGCTGCAGGTGGTGTCGGAGCCGGCGTGACCGCGACCGCCGCCGGGGCCGGAGCGGGTGCCGTCACGGCCGGCGGAGCGGCGACAGGCGCAGCGACCGGCAGCGGTGTCGGCGTTGGAGCTACCGGGGGCGCGGCGCTTTGGCTCAACTCAGCCATCTTCTGTTCGAGCGCGGCGCGAGCCTTGGCTTCCTGTTCCGCCGTCATGGGCGCCGTCGGGACTGGCGTCACGGCGACCGGCGCCGGAGCGGGAGCGGCCGGGACCTGAGCTGGCGCAATCGGAGCTGAGGGCGCAGGTGCGGGCGCGACCGGCACGGCGGCCGGCGTGGGCGCAGGCAAAGCCGGGGTCTGGCTCATCTCCGCCATCTTCCGCTCAAGAGCGGCCCTGGCCGCCGCCTCCTGCGCGGGTGTCATCCCACTCGGAGTAACTGCGGCCGGTGCGGGTGAAACCGGCGGAGCGGTCACCACGGGAGCGGCGACGGGCGCCGGGGCCGGTGCGACCGGCTGGGGAACAGGTGCGGCCGGTTTCGGCGTTGGCTGTGCCACAATCGGCGCGGCCACTGGCGCCGGCGCGGGCGGGGCCTGGTTCAACTCGGCCATCTTCCGCTCAAGCGCCGCACGAATCGCCGCTTCCTGCTCGGCCGTCATGCCGCTCGAAGCGGCGGGTGCCGGCGCCGGAACCGGGGCCGGTGCCGCCACCACCGGAGCGACCTTCGGGGCGGGAGGCGGTGTTGCCGGTTTCGTCGCGGGCGCGACTGGCTTTGGCGCGGGCTGGGCGACCATGGGCGCAGGCTGGGCCGCCGGGGTTGGTGGTGCTTGGTTCAGTTCCGCCATCTTGCGTTCGAGCGCCGCACGTATGGCCGCCTCCTGTTCCGGCGTGATCCCGCTTGGGGAGGTCGCGGTCGGTGCCGGAGCAACTGCCGGCGCGGCCACCACGGGAGCCACTTTCGGAGCGGGAGGAGGCGCCGCCGGTTTGGGTGCTACCGGCGCCGCTGTGGGCGCGGGGGCCGCAGGCGACTGGGTCAGTTCCGCCATCTTGCGTTCGAGCGCTGCGCGGATCGCTGCCTCCTGTTCTGGGGTCATCCCGCTGGCAGACGCAGGTGCAGGCGCCGTGGCCGCAGGCGGGGCGGCCGGTGGAGTTACTTTGGGTGCGGGACCCGGCGCGGGTGACTTGGGTTTCGGTTGAGCGGCAGCCGGGGCGGGCGTTGGCGCAGGTGCGGCCGGCGCTCGATTCAGCTCCTCCATCTTCCGGTGCAGTGCCTCGCGCAACGCGGCATCTTGATCGCCCTCGCTCGGCGGAGCGGCGGACGGCGTCGCGCCAGGGGCCGGAGCGGGGGCGTTGAGGGCCGCGAGCATGGGCGCCGGGCCGGGTGTGGTCGCGGGCGCGGTCGGCTGCGGGGCCGGAGGGGCTGCAGGGGGCATGAGCTTCGGCGCCGCCTCCGGGTCCGGGCGGTTTGCCTGCGCAATCTTGTCATGCAGGGCTTGGCGAAGCTGGGCCTCCTGCGGATCGACGGGCGGCGGTGCGGGTTTGGCTGGAGCGGGTGCGGGCTCGTTGAGCCGGTCGATCTGCTTGCGCAGGATGAGCTGGTTGGTGGTTAGTGGGGGAGCGTCACCGCAACAACTGTCAGCCGCGAAAGCCATACTGGCTCCTGCACAAGCCAGAATGAGGAGAGGTTTCGGAACTCGCATAAGCGGAACCTAGACCAAGGGAGGCCGCAGAATCAACTGTATTTGCGCCGTTGCCATGCGGCTTGTCATCGTCGCGCGTTCGCGTATGATCCGAGCCGGTGAAAGAAAAACGCGAGCTTTGGTTGCCGGTGGCTTTCGTGGTGGTGTTCGCGTTGACGCGTCTCCCGGGGGTGCTGCCGCTGAACTTCAGCGCCGCTTACGCGTTGGCGTTCTGTGCAGGGGTGTACCTGCCCGGACGCATGGGATGGTGGCTTCCTCTGAGCGTGCTGGTCGTGACGGATGTCGGGCTCAACCTGGGTTACTACCACGTCGCGCCCGTAAGCGGCCGGATGCTGGTGAATTACGCGGCCTACGCCGGGATTATCGGACTGGGACGCGCGTTCCGGGTGCGCCGCTCGTGGCTGGCGTTGCTGTCCGGCGGGCTGCTGGGTGCCCTGTTGTTCTACTTCATCACGAACACCGCCTCCTGGATTAGCGACCCCGGCTATCCGAAGACGCTCGCGGGGTGGATTCAGGCGCTCACGACCGGTCTACCCGGCTATCCGCCCACGGTTGCCTTCTTCCGCAACACCCTCCTCAGCGGCGGGCTGTTCACCGGCCTGTTCGCGGCCGGGATGAAGTTGAGCGCGAAACTCCAGCCCGAACCCGAGGAAGAGGCCGAGCCGGCCGAGGAGGACGAGGAACCGGCCCCGGACGAGAGCGAGGCTCGAGGGTAAGCTCCCTGATCTTCCGCCGCTGACCCGCTGAGCGAACGGAGCGGCGGGAACCCAGGTCGGGCATCGAGCATCTCACAGATCGTCCGGCTTCTGGATCGGAGGTTTGATCCAACGACGCCCGGGCGGCCCGTCACCGGAACGTCACGCGGCGTGCGCTTGCGCTCCGGCGATTCCTGGTACAGGTTCGCGCCTTGGAAGTGTTCTCTGGCGGCCGGGGTGGCTTTTCGTGTCTGAGGGTAGACGTATGAGGGTCTTCATTGTCACGGACGGTCTTGGCAGATCAGCATCCTATGACCGAGTTGAAGTCGTCTATACCGAAGGTGGCCGGGCGACCGCAGCGGCCTTCCGTCGAGGCCCCACCTCTCGAACCCGCCTCGACGCGGCTCCCCGGCCTGGGCGCCGGGGCGGATTCGCCTCCTGTCCGGCGGTGGTGGCGGTGGCCCGCGGCGCGCTTGGGGCGCGTGGTGCAGCGGATCTGCTCAAAAGGGGATGTGACCCAGAAGGACTGTTGCACCGACCGCTGCCAGTTCTGGATCCTCTGCCAGTGCGCCAAAGACGAATACCGGTCCGCTACCTCCCTCGAAGACCGCGTCTGGTGGATCCTCGCCGCGTGCGGCGCGGCGGCCATCCTTTACTGGCTGCTCGCCACCTGACGGATCATCCCGCAGCCGGCGCGGTCGGGCCGTCCTTCC
>JBAIXJ010000728.1:0-3718 GCA_037916645.1 Opitutales bacterium
GCCTACCGCGAGGTGAGCCGGGGCGGCAACGATCTCACCTGGGCCTTGCGCGATCTGACCCGGCCGGACGACGTGCTCGTCATCGCGGGGGAGGACTGGAGCCCGATCACGCCGTACAGCGCGGAACGCCGGGCGCTCATGCTGACCTGGAGCGAGGCGCGGGACGAGGCGCTGGTGCGGGCGGCATTCGAGCAGTTGAAGGGTGAGTCGGTCCCGGTCCTGCTGCTGCACGGCCAGCAGCGGAGCAACACGGCGCTGATCCGCCTGGCCGGCGACTATTTCGACATCGATCCCGAGCCCGTGGTGAGCTGGCGCGACGACACGCTCTATCTGGTGCCTGAGCTCTGGCACCGGTTCATCGCCGGCATCCGGCGGCCGGGGCGCTACTGGAACATGCAGCTCAGCGAGGCGGCGCGGGCCGAGGACGGCGTGGCGCTCAACCGCGAAGCCATGGTGCGGAGGCTGAGCGCCGGCAAGCGGGCCCTGTTCGCCGGCATGTCGCCGCAGCCCTACCGCTACTACACCCGGTTCGGGCTGAGCAACACCGTGGTCGACGGCCGGACCTTCTTCAACGTGCACCCGGACATGAAGCTCTGGTTCCGGGTGCCGGCCGGCCGCCACACCATCACGGCCGTTTTCTTCATGGAGCCGGGTGCCTATCAGAACCTGGCGCGGGTGGATGCGAGCGACGGCGTGGACCTGGCCATCCGGGAATTAAAGAGCGACGGCTCCCAGCGCGACCTGTACTGGCGCCGCCTCAACCCCCGCGACAACCCGGCCGACCGTGGGCTGCAGAGCTTGGAGGCCACCGCGGACATCGCGGAGGGGTCGGAGGTCCTCTTCGTGACGCATCCGGGCCCGCAGAACAGTTACAACCGCGACTGGACCTGGCTCGGCTCGTTCACGATCCGCTGAGCACGTTGGCCGGTCCGCGCAGTCTGCGATGGCCCGCCGATGCGGGCCAACCGGTCAACGGGCGCCGGCGGCCGCCGGGTGCGGGGGCGCGAGCGTGGCGTAGAAGGCGTCCAGCGCGTCCGCGCTGCGCTGCCAGTCAAAATGCGCGGCGGCGTACTCGGCCGCGCCGCGGCTGAGCTGCGCGTACAGCTCCCGGTCCCGCCGGAGCTCCTGAACGGCGGCGGCGATCCCAGCGGCGTCCGCGCGGTCGAGCACGTAGGCATCGATGCCGTGGCGCACGAGCAGGCCCAAGTTCGAGCGCGGCAGCACCACCGGCCGGCCCAGGGCGAAGAACTCCGGCAGCTTGGAGGGGAAGCGGTAGTCGTTGAAGGGGTCGGGCGCGCCCGGCTGCACAAAGATGTCGGCGAGCGCCATGAGGGCGCCGAGGTGGCGATGGTGTTTGACCTGGCCCAGCGCGAGGACGTACGGGGCCACGGCTCCCGCCAGGTCGCCGAGGAAGTCGCAGGTGTCGAGGCCGGTGCGGAGCAGCGTGACCGGATGGCCGGCGCGGTTGAGCGCCAGGACCGCGGCGTAGAGTTCGCGCACTTCGCCGCGGTTGGCCGGATGGACGTTGCCGGGGTAGAAGAGCACGGTGGTGCCCGGGGCGGCATCGAGCCGGCGGCGCAGGCCGTCGGGGCGCGGGCGCGGGAAGAAGAACCACGGGTCGGCGGCGGGCCAGATCGTGTGGCACGGCCGGCCGGCGGGAACCATCTCGCGCAGGCGCTCGGTGATCACGGTCACGCCGTCGGCCCCGGCGAGGAAGGCGCGGCTCCGGTGCGGGTGCGACAGATCGGGCGGCACGAGCGGGTCCAGCTCGGCGTCGGCGAGACGGGCGAGTTCGCGGGGCGGACGGCCCACCGCGAGCGCGAGGATCTCCTGCTCGTTGTCCTCCAGATGCACGACCAACCGGGCGCCGGTCCGCTCCCGCCACGCCGTGGCGAACGCCCGCACCGGTTCCCGCGTGGTCCAGCCGTGGATGAGGTCGGGGGCGGCGCCGGCAAAGAGGGTGGCGGCGTCGGCGTACGTGGCGGCGGCAAACCGCGGGGAGAGGTGGATGTGGAGGGATTCCACGTCGCGCGGCACCACGACCGCCGTGCGGTGGCCGCGCTCGGCGAGGCGGTTCGCGAGGCTCGCGACGTGGATGGCGCTGTTGGAGAAGAAATCCCCGTAGAGGACGACCAGGATGTTGCGCGGGCGGCCGGCGGGCGGCGACGGGGTGGCGGGGGCGAGTTCGCGCGCCGCGGGTCCGAGGTCGTCCCGGGGTCCGGCGAGCTTCACCGGCCGGGGGTTGTCCTCGTCGGTTTCGATGGCGATCTCGTGGCGGGTGCGGGCGTAGCAGATGCCGCCGCCGGCGAGACGAAGGCGCAAGCGCAGCGGACCGCGGCCGACCGGCAGGTTCTTTTTCGCGATGAATCCGGCGCGGGCGGCGTGGGCCGCCTCGGGGAAGATCCGGGGCACGTCGGTGCGCGGCAGCCCGAGCTCGCACGCGACGCGCTGGTGGCCGTAATGCAGGTGCACCTCCTCCGCCGGGTGCCGCGGGTGGATGACCCAGCCGCGGACCCGCGTGCTCTCGTTGACCGGCGACGGGGGGAATTCGATCACCGCCGAGGGGGGCGGCGATTCGACCGCCAGGCTGTATTGGCGGAAGACCTGCCAGGCGCCGTCGGGCAGGCGCGCCTCAAAGCGGGCGAGGTACACGCCCGGGGGCAGCGTGCCTTCGATGACGAACCCGCAGCGGCTGGCGGCCGCCTCGGGGGGAAGCAGGCCGGGCACGTCGGTGCGCTTCAGTCCCCCCACGGCCGCGAGCGTGCCCGCCGGCGTGGCGAGACGGATCGCCGGGGGCTCCGGCAGGCCTTCGGCCAGACACCAGCCGCCGACGGACACCCGGCCGAGGGGCGCCCGCAGCGGGCGGGGCGTCTCGATCTCGCCATGCAGCACCGGCGGCTTCATGAGCGGCGGCGCGCGAACCAGCGCTCGACGGCCCGCACGGCCTGGGTCCACCGCCAGCTGCGCGAGGCTTTCATCGCCCGCAGTTCCGCGTCGAGCTCGGTGATCCGCTGGAGGCGGGCCGCGGCGGTGGCGTTGACGCCGGCGAGTTCGGCGTCGAGCTGCCGGGCGCGGGCGTCGAGGGCATCGAGCCGGGCGCCGAGCTGGGCCGCCCGTTCCTGCGCGGCGGCGAGCTCGCGCTGGCGCGCGGCGAGCGCTTCCTGTTGCGAAGCGATCTCGGTCCGGGCCAGCCGGGTTTCCTCCTCGGAGGATTGCAGGCGGGCCCTGGCCTCCTGCAGCTGCGCGCGGCAGTCGTTCAGGGCCTCGTTGGTGACGTGCTGCACGTGCCGCAGGTGCTGGAACTGCGCCTCCAGGTCCCGGTGCACGCCCTCGAGGTGGGCCAGCGCCTCGGTCTTCTGATCGGCCAGGGTCTGGGCCCCCTGCAGCAGGGCCTCGACTTCGGTCTGCCGGGCGGAGAGATCGTCGCGGCCGTCCTCCAGCTCCATGATGCGCACCTGCGCGAGGATCAGCTGCTCGCGGAGCTGGTGCAGCAACTCGGCGGGTTCGTCCGGCGGAGGCGCCTTCATCTCCGGTGATGAAGTCCCGGAGCCCGGGCCATGTGAAGCCTTTTGTGGGGCGGGCCGCGGCGGTGGATGGCGGATTGGGCGGATCCGGTTGTCATGCCTCGTCGGGGTGATATGGTATCGACCGGAATCCGGGGGATTCACCGGGCCTTGCCCGGCCCGAATGCGCCTCCGGCCGCCGATTCAGGCTTTAC
>JBAIXJ010000729.1:0-1758 GCA_037916645.1 Opitutales bacterium
GGCAGGGGGCTGATGAGGGCGGTCTTGGCGTGGACCACGTGCATGGCCGGCAGCGCGAGCTGTCCCGCCACCAATCCGCCGGCAAGACGAATCGAAACGCCCGGCGCCCACCGTTGCCACGCCCAGACAAACGCGGGAAGGAGAACGGCCGCCGACCGGCTCAGATCGGAGGCGAACACCGCGCAGAACCCGAGCGTCACCGCGGCCAGGCCCAGCCCCGTCCATACGACGCCCGATGCCGATGCTTGGAGAGTCCGTCCGGCGACGAGGAGCGGAATCCATCCCGCGCGCCAAGCCATCCACCACCCCAAGGGCGCAAACGGCAGCCAGGCAACGGAGTCCTCCAGGATCGACGTCGCGAAGGCATTCGTCACGGCCCCCTCCGATCCGGCCTGGAAGATGAGCCGGACGACGAGATAGGGGAGAATCCAGATGGCAGCGCGCCAGGTGGGGTCGCCCGGTCGATTGAGCCGGCGCACCCACAGGGCCAGGGGCAGGCCGAGGACAAAACGCTCGTCGACCCAGGGCGCCAGCAATCCGGCGAGCGCCACCCATCGGATTCCGCCGGCGTTGGCCACCGCCAACAGACCGAGCCAAGCCCAGGCGTCATTCATTCCCAGCCAACCCGTTGGCACGAGAAACGCCGACGACGTCGCGATCATGATGGTCCCGAGCAACGCGCGCCCCCGGGAACCGCAGGTACCCTCGAGAACGCCGGCGCAGGCACTCGCGAGGGCAAACACTCCCAGCCAGGGAACCACCAACGCGGCCCGGCCCCGCAATCCCAGGCCATGACACACGATCGGCGGAAGCAGGCGCCAGTGCATGGCCGGCTCCACGTCACGCCGCCAGGGATTCTCACACTGCGCCAGAAACGCTCGCGCCCGCGAGGTTTCAAAATGGTCCGGACGGCTCAGATTCCACAGCTGCAGCCGCGGGGCGAACACCGTCACGCTCACCCCCAGCGCGACCAGCGCCGTCGTCAGGATGAATCGCGCCCGCGAGAATCGAGCCAGGCGGGCCTCAAGGGCGGTCCATGCCTCGAGCAGTGGCATCAGTGATCAGCGTCGGCCCGCTGGCCGGACAAATCGCCCTGGCCTTCGAACTGCCCGCATTGGCCCTGCCAGCGCACCCATTCCGCCGGTCCGCGCCAGGCTCCCGCGCGCCACCACGAACGCCAGCAGCGGAGCGGAACCGTCGCCCGGGCAATCCCCGGCCAGGGGCGGATCCCGTGCAGCGCCAGCACGCCCACCCAGGAACGGGTCATGGCCCGGTTGAGGCGGCCGAGATAGTCCCGGTTGGTTCGGCTGGCGGGAATCAGGTGCGTGAGCAAAAGCTCGGGCCGGTAGGCCACGCTGTGGCCGGACTCAAGAATCGTCATGACGAGATCGTTGTCCCCGCCCGAGCGCAGGTGGGTGCCCGTACGGTCAAGCGCCCGCCGCCGCGAATCCGCCGCCACCGCCTGGGCATAGGCCGTTGCGCCCGAACGCCGTAAAGCCATGCCGGCGCCGATCGGCGCGCAGACCGGATAGTCCCGCGGATCGGAGCCGCGCCACGTCGCGCGGATCGCTTGGTCGCCCAGGTCACGAAGGGCCAGCAGACCGTCGAACTCACGCACCCATGCCGGCGGCGTGGACTCGAATGCGGGGCGCGAGGCTCCGCCGATCGCGCCCAAATCGGCGTCGCCGGCCATACACGCCGCCGATCGCTCCAGGTAGTCGTCCGCCAGCACATTGTCATCGTCCACCAGGACCAGCA
>JBAIXJ010000730.1:0-1916 GCA_037916645.1 Opitutales bacterium
GGCCAGGGCGGCGCTCTGCAGGGCCATCGCCATTCCGTTCCCGGTGAAGGGAGGCGTCATCGCCAGCGCATCCCCGAGCCAGATGCGGTCGGCCGGCGGCGCCGCCGGCCGGAAGTCCAGCGCGGCGACCGCGCTGAACGAATCAACATCGATCTCGGCGGCGGCGAGCCGCGCGGCGAGGCCGTCCAAACCCGCCGCGCGCAGGTGCTGCATCAGCAAGCCGGGACCCGCGCCCGCCGGGAACGCGGGCCCGGCGGCGCCACGGCGAAACAGGCCGCAGACGTTGATCCATCCGCCCTCGACCGCGGAAAGGCCGACATACGCCTGCCGGCCCAGGTGCAGTTCGAGGTCGGCGCCGAGGCGCAGGTACCGGGCATGCACCTTGAGGCCGAGCCAGGGGGAGGGTCCGCGGCGGCGGCCGAGAGCGAAGATCCGGCCGGGTGGTGCCGCGGGGGAAACCACGCGTTGATCCGTGCGCAGGTCGCCGCCCGCGGCGACAAACGCCTCGGCCAGCCGTGCATCAAGGGTGTGGCGGCTGAGACCCAGAGCCGGGCGGGGCAGGTTCTGGGTGCGAATCGGCCGGCCGTACCGGCACCACATCACCCGCCGATGGCTCAACGCACCGCCGACTAGATCGGCCAGGTGGAGTCGCGCGCTGGTGAAGTCATCCAGCCCGGTCATGAATTCGCCGCAGACCCGGTGCCGTGGATACCGCTGCGCCTCGTAGACCGTCGCGGCGACACCGGCGCGCCGGAGCGCCAGACCCAGGGCGAGGCCCGCCAGTCCGCCGCCGACGATTTCGACGGACCGTCCATCGCGCGCGGCCGCCGCGTTCATGGCGCGGGGCGGCGCCAGGCCACCATGCGATACGCGCCCCGGACCGTGGTCGCGCAACGCCACGCCCATTGGCCCGCGTCGAGCCCGAGCAGGCGGGGCAGCTCGTCGCGGAGAAACCCGGCCGCGATGCTGATGCCGCCATCGTGACAGGTGACGTGGTTCGCCCCCAGGAGGGGGCTGAGGCGGCGGAACAGCCACCGGGCATGGCGGCGGCGCGCCGGCTCGCAGGCGAGGAGCAGGCGCGCATGCGGGCGGATCCGGCGGCCGAGGGCGGCCAGTTCCTCCGCCGTGAACTGGTGAAACAGCAGGTTGCCGCAGACGGCGTCATACGCGGGATAGCCGGCAAACCGCCGCAGGTCCTGGCGCCACCAGCGTGCGCCCGCCGGCAGATCCGCGGGCGCCGGGCAGACATCGAGCCCGTCGGCCGGCCGGCCCTCGCGCCAGAGCCGGCGGAGCAGGTCGCCGCTTCCGGCGCCGAGCTCGAGGACGCGTCCCCCGGGCGGAATGAGGCGACCTGCGGTGGCCGCGACCCAGCGGTGATTGCCCATCAGCCGGTTGATGAGCCGGAGATCGCGCCGGCTGTGCCGCGCGTCCGGATGATCGGCGGGCAGGGAATCAAGCAGTTCGGGCTCGATGACGCGGCAATGCACAGGGCACGTTGCGGCGTCCGCCGGGAACGTCAAACCGCCGGAAAGTAACAGAACGGTTGGAAGTCGGCGGTTGCCCAACGGCCCCGGCAGCCGGCTGTCCGGCGAACATCGGGCTCGTCACGGCACCGGGCAGGGCTTTGATAGTCCGCATGAGTTCCGCTTCCGATCCGATCGACCTCGTGACCAAGGCGGCCAGGACCTTTCCGCACCGGCCGTCGTGGGATGAATATTTCATTGCCACGGCCGTGTTGATCGCCTCGCGCTCCAACTGCGAGCGGCTGCATGTCGGCTGCGTGATTGTGACCAGCGGCGAGCGCCGGAATCGCATCGTGGCGGCGGGGTACAACGGGTTCCTGCCCGGGACGCCGCACACGTCCCGCATGCGCGACGGGCACGAGCAGGCCACGGTCCACGCCGAGCAGAATGCGG
>JBAIXJ010000731.1:0-4859 GCA_037916645.1 Opitutales bacterium
GGTTCCGGGGCCTCTTGTTTTTTGGGGGGTCGAATATCGGGTGTCGGGACATCGGTGGGGCGCGTTATCCCTAACGCGCCGATCTGACATCGGCGGCGGCTTGGGGATAAGCCGCCCTGCCTCGGTCCCGTTGCCTGGCTTTGGCCTCCGCCCTTTTTTGTTGGCGCGCCCGGCCAATCGCGCACGAAATGGGACGACCGGCCTTACGCCGCGCGCCAACCGCCCGCTTCCCGTTTCGTCCATGTTCCGCTGGCAAAACACCTGGGCCGCCGCCATCCGGTTGGCGACGGGGGTCGGGCCCCTGCCCGACGAGGCGCTGCCGCCGCAGATGCCGGCGATCTTCTTCGCCAACCACTCCAGCCACCTCGACTTCACCGTCATCTGGGCCGCGCTGCCGCCCCCGTGGCGCCGGCGCTGCCGGCCGGTCGCCGGCCGCGATTACTGGCTGCGTTTCCCCTGGCGGCGGTGGGCGGCGCAGCGCGTGTTTCGTGCCGTGTTGATCGAGCGCAAGCACGTCACCGTCGCCACCAATCCCTTGGAGCCGATGATCGCGGCGCTCGACGCCGGCGACTCGCTGATCGTGTTTCCGGAAGGCACCCGCAGCCCCGACGGCAACCTGCAGGAATTCAAGCCCGGGCTCTACCATCTGGCCCGGGCACGCCCCGCCCTGCCGTTCGTGCCCCTGCACCTGGACAACCTCAACCGGATCATGCCGAAGGGCGAATTCCTCCCGGTCCCGTTCATCGCGCGCCTCACCCTCGGCGCCCCGCTCCGCCTGGAGCCGGACGAGGACAAAATCACCTTCCTCGCCCGCGCCCGCGACGCCATCGTCGCCCTCCAGACACCATGAAGCTCCCGTTCCCCCGCGACACCCTCTACCTGGTCGGCGGCACGTACGCCCTGCTGCTGGTGGCGTCGCTGGTCACCGCCGTCCTGTGCCACGGCCGCGATCCCGAGGGCCGGAACCCCGTCCTGGTCAACCTCGCCGCGCGGGTGAAGGCCTGGTGGATCATGGTCGCGGTCTTCACGGTGGCGCTCGCCGTCGGCCAAATCGGCACGCTCGTGCTGTTCACGGTTGTCTCGTTTCTCGCGCTGCGGGAATTCATCACCCTCACCCCCACCCGGCGCGGCGACCACCACGCCCTCTTCCTTTCGTTCGTCCTCGCGCTCCCGCTGCAGTATTTCCTGATCGGCATCGAATGGTACGGCCTCTTCAGCATCTTCATCCCGGTGTACGTCTTCGCCCTCTTCTCGATCCGGACCGCCGCCTCGGGCGACACCACGGACTTTCTGTCCCGCGTCGGGGAGTTGCAGTGGGGACTGATGGTCTGCGTCTATTTCCTCAGCTACGTGCCGGCGCTGCTCACCCTGGACATTCCCGGTTTCCAGGGGCGCAACGCCAACCTGCTGTTCTTCCTCGTCGCCGTCGTCCAGCTCAGCGACGTGCTCCAGTACGTCTGGGGCAAGCTGCTCGGGCGCCATGCCATCGTGCCCAAGCTGAGCCCCCACAAGACCCTCGAGGGCTTCGTCGGCGGGGCCGCCAGCGCGGCCGGCATCGGCGCCGCCCTGTGGTGGGCCACGCCCTTCCGTCCCTGGCAGGCGGCCCTCCTCGCGGGCGGCATCACGCTCTTCGGTTTCTTCGGCGGGCTGGTGATGTCGGCCATCAAGCGCGACCGCGGCGTCAAGGATTTCGGCGCCCTGATCGCCGGACACGGCGGCATCCTCGACCGGATCGACTCCCTCTGCTTCGCCGCCCCCCTCTTCTTCCACCTCGTGCGCCAGTTCTACGTCCCCTGACCTGCCCGCGTCCTGCTCTTGCTCGTACTCCTGCGCTTGCTCCTTCTCCTCCCTCGGGAGAGAACGAGAAAGAGCAAAAGGAACAGGGCGAGATTGATTCCCGATTTGATCCCCTGACATGCCCAGCGTCTACGATCTCAAGCCCGCCTTTCAAAGGCTCCTCCGCCCCGGCGTGCGCGCGCTGGCCCGGGCCGGCGTCACCGCCAACCAGGTGACCGTCGCCGCCGCCGTGCTGTCGGTCGCGGCCGGCATCGCGATCGCCGCCCCCCCGGCCCGCCGCCAGGTCCTGTTTCTCCTGCCGGTCGTCCTGTTCCTCCGCATGGCCCTTAACGCCGTCGACGGCATGCTCGCCCGCGAGCACGACCAGAAGACCAAGCTGGGCGCGATCCTCAACGAGCTGGGCGACGTCGTGTCGGACGCTGCGCTCTACCTGCCCCTGGCGCTGGTGCCGGGTTTCGCCCCCGCGCTGGTGGCGCCGATCGTGGTGCTGGCGGCGATCTCGGAGCTGGCCGGCGTCCTCGTGCAGCTGCTCGGCGGCTCGCGGCGCTACGACGGCCCGATGGGCAAGAGCGACCGGGCGTTCTGGTTCGGCCTCCTCGGCCTGCTCGGCGGCCTCGGCGTGCCGCTGGAGCCCTGGCTCACCTGGGCCCTGGCCGTGATTCTCCTGCTGCTCGCCCTGACCATCGTGAACCGGGTGAGCCGCGGCTTGGCGGAGATCGGTGGGAAATGATACCTCCAGCCACGGCCGGCCAAGACGAGGCGACTCGTCCCCCGCCAGCCCGCGTCCCCCGCTCTTGGGGCGTCCTGGCCTTGGCGTGGGGTTTCGCCGAGGCCACCTTCTTCTTCATCGTGCCCGATGTCTTCCTGACCTGGATCGCCCTGCGCGAACGCCGGGCGGCATGGCGGGCCTGTTTGTGGGCGACGGCCGGTGCGCTCCTGGGCGGCGTCGTCATGGCGCTGCTGGGCCGGCTCGATCCGTCCGGAGCCCGGGAGTTCGTTGGTCACGTGCCGGCAATCTCGCCGGCTCTCGTCGACCAATCCGAGGCCTTGCTCCGCCAGCACGGTTACGGGGCCGTTTTCTCCGGCATGGTCACGGGCAAACCGTACAAGGTCTTCGCGGTGCTGGCCGGAGCTCGCGGCCTCGCGCTGCCCGCGTTTCTGGCGCTATCGCTGGTCGCCCGGCTCCTGCGTTTCTCCGCGGTCACCGCGCTCGCCTCGTGGCTGGCCCACGGCCCGTGGCGCGCCATGCCACACCGCCGTAAGTTGCTGATCCTGATTGTGGTGTGGGTGATATTCTACTCGGTCTACTTCAGCATTCTCGGGTTTTGACGGGCGGCGTCCGTCGCCGTCCGGAGCGCAGGCGCCTTCGGCCTTGATTTCCGCCGCTCCGGCCCGCACGGTGGACCTTTTTCGCCGCCGCCCGGCATGAACCACAACATCCGCAACATCGCCATCATCGCCCACGTTGACCACGGCAAGACGACCCTGGTCGACGAACTGCTCAAGGAGGGCGGGGCTTTCCGCGCCAACCAGCAGGTGGAGGAGCGGGCGATGGACAGCATGGACCTTGAGCGCGAGAAGGGCATCACGATCAAGGCCAAGAACGCCTCGATCCACTGGCGCGGCAAGACCATCAACATCGTCGACACCCCCGGCCACGCCGACTTTGGCGGCGAGGTCGAGCGCGCGCTCAAGATGGTCGACGGCGTGCTCCTGCTCGTCGACGCCTATGACGGCCCGCAGGCCCAGACCCGCTTCGTGCTGCGCAAGGCGCTCGCCCACGGTCTCAAGGTCATCATCGTCGTCAACAAGATCGACCGCGACAACTCCGACCCGGCCGGCACCTACGAGAAGGTCCTCGAGCTGCTGCTCGAGCTGAATGCCAACGAGGAGCAGTTCAACGCCCCGGTCGTCTACGGCAGCGGCCGCGACGGCTACATGGTGCGGAAGCTCGGCGAGAAGAGCAGCGACATGACCGCCCTTTTCGAGACGATCCTTGAGCACATCCCGCCGCCCTTCGCCAAGGCCGACGCCCCGTTCCGCATGCTCGTCTCCAACATCGACTGGAGCGACTACGTCGGCCGGATCGCGATCGGCAAGGTGCTCTCCGGCGAGGTGACGACCGGCGACCAGGTCTACGTGATCAGCCGCCGCACCCACGAGCGCGTGCGCTGCAAGATCACCAAGGTCGTCGAGTTCTCCGGCATCCAGACCAGCGAGTCCGCAGTCGGCGTGGCCGGCAACATCGTCGGGCTGTCGGGTTTCGAGGACATCGACATCGGCGACACCATCGCCGCGGCCGAGGACGCGCACGCCCTGCCCTTCACCGAGATCGACCCACCCACGATCGAGATGCAGTTCTGCATCAACGACGGGCCGCTCGCCGGCCGCGAGGGAAAGTACGTCACTTCGCGTCAGCTCCGGGAGCGCCTGTGGCGGGAGATGAAGGCCAACATCTCCATCCAGGTGAGCGACACCGACACCGCCGGCGTCTTCGACCTCAAGGCCCGCGGCTCGATGCAAATCGCCATCCTCGTCGAGCAGATGCGCCGCGAGGGGTTCGAGATGCTGGTGTCGCGCCCGACGGTCATCACCAAGACCGAAAACGGGCAGATCCTCGAGCCCTACGAGACGCTCTGGGTCGAAATCCCCGAGGACTGCCTCGGCCCGGTGATGCAGCTCCTCGCCAACCGCAAGGCCCAGATCACCGGCATGCACAAGCACCACCTCGGCACGACCGTCGAGTCCGTGGCGCCGACGCGCGGGCTGATCGGGCTGGAGACCGACCTCGTCAACCTCACGAGCGGGCGCGGGGTGATGTCGCACCTGTTCAAGGAGTACGCGCCGTGGGCGGGCGAGGTGCTCACCCGGCTAACCGGCACGCTCGTCGCCACCGAGGCCGGCAAGTCGACGGCGTACGCCCTCGACGCGGTGCAGGAGCGGGGGAAGGTCTTCGTGGCCCCGGGCGACGACATCTACGAGGGCATGATTGTCGGCGAGTGTCCGCGGATGGCTGACATCGCCGTCAACGCCGTGCGCGAGAAGCGCCTGACCAACTTCCG
>JBAIXJ010000732.1:0-3114 GCA_037916645.1 Opitutales bacterium
CTGCGGACGTCCGTTCGACGCCCCGCAGTTCCTCGCGGAGCATCCGCAGTTCGAGTGGATGAAGGACATCCTGCAAAGCCGGCCCACCGAGCCGTGGACCACCTTCACGGCCGGCGAGGCGCCCTGAGGGATCCGTTCGTCCGCGGACCGTCGGCGGCCAAGGTGCGGTCGGGACGAACCGTAGTTAGGCTGTTGGTGTAGGTCGGGCTTCATGCCCGACACCGAGACCGGCGACTTCCCTTTGTCGGGGATAAACCCCGACCTACAGTAGCCGCGCTATTCCGGCCAACTGACCCACCACCGGCCTTATGATTCGATTGCTTTCGGCCCGCCGGCGCGACAGAATCCGCCCCGCCAACCCCAGAAGGAGCACCGCATGGTCGAGGACCTTCGCCGCTGGGCTGTCAGGCGCGGGTATCAGCTCGCGTGGGGCCCCCCGACCGTCCTTGGGGCCGTCCGCGAGGCAATCCAGGCGCAACGGCGATCCGGCGGCCTCGAGGGCGGGTTCTATCGGGATCGTCTCGCCACCTTCGAGGCCGGCAGCCGCGCCCCGTGGGAGGAACCGTCGACCATCCTTGTCGTGGTGGTGCCGCGTCCCGCCCACGCCGTGACCTTCGTGGTCGACGGACAATTGGTGGAAGCCGTGATTCCCCCGACCTACGTCCAGTACCAGGGGTTGTTCCGCGAGGTGGCCCAGGATCTTCAGCAGCACGCGCTGCCGGGGGCGCGGGTCGAACGGCTGCATGCACCGCTCAAGGCCCTGGCCGCGCGGCTCGGCCTGGTGCATTACGGCCGCAACAACCTGACCTACGCTCCCGGCGTTGGCAGCTATTGCCAGCTGGTGGGTTTCCTCACCAACGCGCCGCTGCCGCTCGCCGCGGATTGGCAGCCGCATGAGCCCGAGCTCCTGCCCGAATGCCGGGACTGCCCGATCTGCGAAGCCGTCTGCCCGACCGGCGCGATCGGCGCGGATCGTGTCCTGCTGCACGCCGAGCGCTGCCTCACCCTGGTCAACGAGGTCCCGGGCGAGTGGCCCGATTGGATTCCGGCGTCGGCCCATGATTGCCTCGTCGGCTGCCTCCGCTGCCAGCGCGCCTGTCCGGCCAACCCCGAGCTCCCGGTCGAGAACAGTGGGGTCACCTTCACCGCCGAGGAAACGTCGGCCCTGCTGAACGGTGACCGCGAACCGCCCGCGGCCGTGCGGACCTCGATCTACGCCAAGCTCGATTCCCTCGGCCAGGACCTCCCCCTCGCGGAATGGCGCCGGAACCTCCGGACGCTCCTCCAGGCGCGCCGGTCCCGCCGGGGCGCCTGACGGGCGTCGGCGGGTCAGGCGCGGCGGCGCGTGGACCGGCTGGCGCCACCCTTGCGCGGGGAATTGGGGGCCGCGCGCGCCGGCCGCTTGTAGTCGCCCGACTTGAGGGCGTGGATCTGGTCCCGGATCACCGCGGCGCGTTCGAATTCCAGCCGGCCCGCCGCCTCCTGCATCTCCTCCTCCAGCTCGGCGATCACCGCGGCGACGTCCGCCGCGTCGCCCTCGGCCACCGCGGCCTCCCCCGCGCCCCGCTCCGTGCCGTCGTAGACGTGCAGGCTCGCCTGGGCCGCGCGCTTGACGCTGCGCGGCGTGATGCCGTGCTCCCGGTTGTAGGCCAGCTGCTTTTCGCGGCGGTAGCGCGTCACCTCGATGGTCTTCTGGATGGAGGCGGTGAGCTGGTCGGCGTAGAAGATCACCCGGCCGTTCTCGTGGCGCGCCGCCCGGCCCGCGGTCTGGATGAGGCTTGTCTCGCTGCGGAGGAAGCCCTCCTTGTCGGCGTCGAGGATTGCCACCAGCGCCACTTCGGGCAGGTCGAGGCCCTCGCGGAGGAGATTGATCCCGACCAGCACGTCGAAGTTGCCCAGGCGCAGGTTGCGCAGGATCTCCACGCGCTCGATAGCGTCGATGTCGGAGTGCAGGTACTCCACCCGGATCTTCGCCTCGCGCAGGTAGGCGGTGAGGTCCTCCGACAGGCGCTTGGTGAGCGTGGTCACCAGCACCCGCTCGCCCTTCTCCACCGCCGCGCGAATCTCGCCGATCAAATCCTCCACCTGGCCCTTCGTCGGGCGCAGCGTGATCTCCGGATCGAGCAGGCCCGTCGGGCGGATGAGCTGCTCGGCGACGACGGCTGACCGCTCGAGCTCGAACGGACCCGGCGTGGCCGACACGAACACCGTCTGGCCGGTGATCTGTTCGAACTCGGCGAAGCTCTGCGGCCGGTTGTCGAGCGCCGACGGCAGCCGGAAGCCGAAGTCGACCAGCACCCGCTTGCGCGCGAGGTCGCCGTTGTACATGCCGCCGATCTGCGGGACGCTCGCGTGGCTCTCGTCGATGAACAGCAGCAGGTCGCGCGGGAAGAAGTCGATCAGACAGAACGGCCGCTCGCCCGGCCGGCGCCCCGACAGGTGCATGGAGTAGTTCTCGATCCCGCTGCAGAATCCCATCTCCTGCAGCATCTCGAGGTCGTAGTTGGTCCGCATGCGGACGCGCTGCGCCTCCAGGTACCGGCCGCCTTTTTCAAACCACGCCACGCGCTCGTCCAGCTCCGCCTTGATCCCGGCGATCGCCCGTTCGAGCCGGCCGCGCGCCGTCACGTACTGGTTGGCCGGGTAGAGGTCGAACTGCTCCAGCGGCCGGATGACCTCGCCCGTCAGCGGGTCGAACTCGCTGAGCGCCTCGATCTCGTCGCCCCAGAACTCCACGCGCAGCCCCTGCTCCAGGTAGGCGGGCATGACGTCGACCACGTCGCCGCGCACGCGGAAACAGCCGCGCTTCAGGTCGTAGTCGTTGCGCTCGTAGAGGTCCTCCACCAGGCGCTCGAGCAGGCGGTTGCGGCCGATCCCCGCGCCGCGCCGCAGCTCGATCCGCATCTCGGTGAAATCCTCCGGCGAGCCGAGGCCGTAGATGCAGGACACGCTGGCGACGACGATCACGTCGCGCCGGCTGACGAGCGCGCTGGTGGCCGAGATGCGCAGGCGCTCGATCTCCTCGTTGATCGAGGAATCCTTCTCAATGTAGGTGTCGGTCGTCGGGACGTAGGCCTCGGGCTGGTAGTAGTCGTAGTAGCTGACGAAGTACTC
>JBAIXJ010000733.1:0-3232 GCA_037916645.1 Opitutales bacterium
ATGGGCCCGCAGCCGAATCCGTCGTGGGGCACAGGCGCCGGTGACGCACCGCCGTCCGCCAACGCTGCCGCCGGCCCGTGAGGCGCCAGTCTGGTCTGCAGATTGGGCCGTCGCTTGGTCGGACTCCTTCAGCTCTTCCGCCCAACATGAAACCGACACCATCGTCCCGCCGGGATTTTCTAATCCAATCAACGCTGCTGGCCGCGGGTGCGGCGATGTCTCCCGCGCTGCGGGGAGCGACGCCGGCGCCGGCACCGGCGCCCGTGGCGGGCGGCGACGCGCCGGCCGGGCTCGAATTCCCGCGCGACTTCCTGTTCGGGGTCGCGTCGGCCGCCTATCAGATCGAAGGGGCCTGGAACGAGGACGGCAAAGGCGAGTCGATCTGGGACCGGTGGAGCCACGACGGCCGCGGGCAGGTCACGGGAGACGTCGCGGCCGATCACTTCCACCGTTACCGGGAGGACATCGAGCTCCTGCGGGCCCTCGGGGTGGGGGTCTACCGGTTTTCGATCGCGTGGACGCGGATCTTTCCGCGCGGCAAGGGTCCGCTCAATCCCGCCGGCCTGGCCTTCTACCAGGATCTCGTGGCGCGGCTCAAGGCGGCCGGCATCCGGCCCGCGGTGACGCTGTATCACTGGGACCTGCCGCAGGCGCTGGAAGACGAAGGCGGCTGGGCCAACCCGGAGACGGCGGTGCACTTCGAAGCCTACGCCCGGACGGTTTTCCAGCACCTGGGCGGCGACGTCGCGTACTGGATAACTTTCAACGAGCCGTGGGTGACGACCCTGGCCGGATATTGGCTGGGCAGCATGGCGCCCGGCAAAAAGGACCTCAACACGGCGCTGGCGGCCGCCCACAACATCCTGCGCGCCCACGGGCGGGCGGTGAGCGCCTTTCGGGAGATGAAATGCCCCGGCCGGATCGGCATCACGCTGGACCTCTTCCTCGGCCGGCCGGCGACCCCGGATCCGGGCGACCAGCGGGCGGCCGAGATGATCAACCAGTCGCATCTGAACTGGTTCGCCGATCCCATCTTCAAGGGGACCTATCCGGACATGGTGGTGGAGCAGTACCGGCGCCACGGCTATGCGGTGCCGGCGATGACCGATGGGGACCGGCGCCTGATCCGCCAGCCGGTCGATTTCGTCGGGGTGAACTACTACAACAGCGACACGTGGCGCCACGATCCGAAGGGCGGCTGGGCCCCCTACGAGGCGACCCGGGTGGAGCCGGCGGAAACGCGGGCGCTCAATCCCGACTGGCATCCGGAAGGCCTGACGCTCCTGCTCCAGCGCCTGCATCGCGACTACGCCGGGATCGACCTCCTCGTGACCGAGAACGGGCTGGTGTGGTCGGACTTCGTGAACAACCGCGGGGTCGTCCAGGACGACGCCCGCATTGAGTTTCTTTACCGGCATCTCGCCGCCTGCCGCCGGGCGCTGGAGCTCGGCGTGAACCTCCGGGGCTACATCGTCTGGTCGTTCCTGGACGACTACGAGTGGGGCAGTTTCGGCCGGCTGGGGCTGGTGCACGTCGATTTCCAGACCCTGAAGCGCACCATCAAGCAGAGCGGCTATTGGTATCGCGACAGCATTGCCCGAAACCGTTTTGCGCTCCCCTGAAACGGCCCCTCGCCGGTGGCCGGATCGAGCTCGACCTCGCTCCCAGTCAAATCCGGCCTGGGGTACCGGCTCGGACTCCGCGCCGCCGGGCGGAGATTGGATCCCGCAATCCATTCCGCGTCCGTTTTCGTCAGTCGCAGGTCTCGCAACATCAATTCCCGAATCCTGACCCCTTCGCTCACGCCTCTATGCGGGCGCCTGGCCGTCGTCGGTGCCAACCAAAGTCGCGGGCCGATTGCAGGGACCGTCAGGAGGTGTTTGTCACGTAATACGTGACAAACTGCTCGGGCGCAGCAGTGGGAGATTTCTCACGTATTACGTGACAAACCGCTGGTGTCGGTATGCTGAAGAACGACGGCACTCAAGGCGGCAAGACCGTGGACTCATGGTGCATTCCGATCCAGACTGCCCGCCTCAACGGCCTTCCGCTCACCCGCGCCTGGCTGTATCACTCCGAGATCACGGCCGGCGGCCACCTCGAATTCGACATGGGCCCACAGCCGAATCCTTCGTGGGCCACCAGCCCCGACGCCGCGCCGCCGGACGGCAGCTAGATCTCGTAGTCCGCTTTCTCCGGTTTCCTTACTCCCGTGCGGCCTTGGAGGAGTTTGTCACGTAATACGTGACAAACTCCTGATCCCCTTTCTGGGTTTCGGCGGTCGGATTTGAATTCCCTGGTGCCGGCAGCCACGAATCGAGTAGACGTCGCTCCCTGGAGCAACCGGTCCGTTTGTGGGCCGAGAGCACCGAGCGTTTGTAACGTAATACGTGACAAACCCGCTCCGCCATCGCCGGAGATGGCTCGAGGGCGGGCCACCGGCCGGCACCGGTCGAGGCGCACGGCAGCTCGCCAGCGAACGTCTACATCCAGTCCGCCCGCCTCAACCGCCAGCCGCTGACGCGGGCCTGGCTCTACCACTCCGAACTCACCGCCGGCGGCCACCTCGAGTTCGAAATGGGCCCGCAGCCGAATCGCTCCTGGGCCACCGGTCCGGACGCCGCACCGCCTTCGGCGGACTAGTGACCGCCGTGCTGATCACGATATTTTAGGCCTGACCCCATCCGTGCGGTCCGATATTTTAGGCCTGACCCTATCCGTGCGGTCCCACGAGGAGCTGCTGAAATAACCATCCCCGGGGGAGAGAACGGAGGGGCGGCGGGAAGGGGGGCAGGTTTTATGGGTTCAGATGGCGGCTGATCGCGACAGGAGGACGGAGCGGCCACGTCGCGGTTGGTTTGACGGAGTCCCGCGGGCGGACATTTTGCGGCGACGGTGAACCCTCCTGAACTTCGCATCACCTACATCGGCGGGCCGACGGCGCTCATCGAATTCGCCGGCGTCCGGCTGGTTACGGACCCGACCTTCGATCCGGCCGGCACCGACTATCCGACGGGCGCCTATACGCTGCACAAGACCCAGGCTCCGGCGCTGGCCGCGGACGCCGTCGGCCGGATCGACGCCGTGCTCCTGAGCCACGACCATCATTTCGACAATCTCGACCGGTCCGGCCGGGACCTGCTCGCCCGGGCGTCGAAGGTCTACACGACGACCGCGGGCGCCGCACGGCTCGGCGACCGGGCGGTCGGCCTCGAGCCGTGGCAGCAGGTGA
>JBAIXJ010000734.1:0-10835 GCA_037916645.1 Opitutales bacterium
AACCAACTGACGGACGAGATCGCGGCCGGGCTCCAGGCCTGGATCGCCGCCGGCGGTCCGGCCGCCGCGGATCAGGAACGCCGGCAGGCGCAGGGGCCCAAGGAGCTCACGGTCCAGATCCTGGTCAACGGTACCGTGAGTGTGCTCGACACCGCCAAGCCCTACTCGATCGACGGCTTCCCGCAGGCGTTCGCCTGGACCGAGGGACCCGACGGCACGGGGAACGCCGGCATCACCGTCCTCGTCGGCCCCTACGCGAAGTCCGACAAGATCAGCGGCCGCGATCGCTACAAGCTGCCCGAGGCCGCCGCGCGCGTGTCCACCCAGCCCCGCGGCATCGCCCTCACCGTCACCGGCCCGGCGGACAAGCCGGAAAGCCTGCGCGCGCTCCTGCGCCAGACCGACCTCGCGCGGCTGCAGGCGCTCCTGCGCTGAACCGCCGCCGTCGCCTCCGCGTCGTGGCCCCATCCTTGGATGTCATCTATTAAATGACATCCGACCACGCGCCCGGCTCGAAGCGTTTGTAACGCAATAAATGACAAGCCGGTTTCTGGGATGTCATTTAATCGATGACATCCCGCGGGGAGGATGGAAACGGCACGCCGGGCCCGGACGGCGCCATCGAGTTTTCGAGCCGATCGGCGCGAGAGCCGCCTCACACCCGCCGGACGGTCACGAGCGTCAAATCGTCGCGCTGGTGGTCCCGGCCGGTGAAGCGGCGCACCCCGTCCAGGATGCCGTCGTTGATCTCCGCCGCCGTCCGGCCCCGCAGGGTCCGCACGGTGTCCGCCAGCCGGTTGCCCGAGAACTCCTGCTCCTCGGCGTTTGCGGCCTCGGTGACGCCGTCGGTGTAGAGCACGAGCGTGTCCCCCGGCAGGAACGGGATCGCCTGGTCGGCGATCACGGTGTCGAACAGCTCGGCGCCGACCAGGCCGACGGCCATGCCCTCCGAGCTCACGAACTCGGCCCCCGGTGGCCCGCCGCCGGCCTCGCGGCGCAGCACCAGCGGGAGCTCGTGGCCGGCGCGCGCCAGGATCACCGTGTCCGCGGCCACGTCGACGATCGCGCAGACGAGCGTGATGAACATGCCGCGGTGCACGTGGCCGGCGAGCGCGCGGTTGACCTGCCGCAGCACGTGCGCCGGCGATTCGCACTGCGGCGCGAACTGCTGGAGGGTGGTCCGGCAGATCGCCATCAGGAGCGAAGCGGGCACGCCCTTCCCCGAGACGTCGGCCACGGCCACGCCGAGCCGCGTGGGCGACAGGACGCAAAAATCATAAAAGTCTCCGCCGACCTTCTGCGCCGGCAGGTAGTGCGCGGCCACGTCGAGGCCGGCCAGCTGCGGGGTGCTGTGCGGCAGCAGCATCTGCTGGATGCTGCTGGCCAGCTCCAGGTCGAGGTCGAGCTGCTGCTTCTCCATCTGGAAGTGCAGCGACTCGAGGTTGTGGACGGCGAGGCCGGCTTGTTCGGCGAGCGACATCACCAGGGAAAAGTCGGCCGCGGTGAACGGCAGCCCGTCGGCGGGGTTCGTGACCGCCAGCACGCCGATGACCCGGTCCTGAAACATGATCGGCGCAGCGATCACCGACTTCACCGCCAGCGCCGGGTCGTCGTGCTTGACGATGCGCGGGTCGGCGGCCGCGTCGGCGATCAGCTCGCCCTGGCGGGTCCGGGCCACCCGGCCGACGACGCCCTCGCTGATGTCGAAGGTTTCCGACTTCAGCACCTGCTCGATGAAGCGGGCCCGCGTCGTGAGCTTGGCCTTGGCCTGGGGCGGCAGCGGCCGGTGCGGCGGGAACAGGCCCTCGACCGCCACGCCCTGCATCTGGTTGTCGGCCCGTTTCTCGAAGATGCACGCGCTCAGGGCGCCGGTGCAGAGAATCGACGCATGCACAATCCGCTGGAAGAGCTCGTCGCGGCTGACGCCCTCGCCGAGGGCCTGCACCATGTGGTGCATGAAATCGACCACGATCTGTTTTTCCTGGATGAGCTGGAGCTTTTCGGTCTCCAGCCGGTCCGCCCGGGCGCGGGCCCTCATGCCCAGCCCGAACACGACCAGCGCGCCCGCCAGGGCGCCGACGAGGAAAAAGAGCATGCCCGGATTCTTGAGCCGGCCGCCGCCGGGTCGAGACTGAACGTGGCGGCGGGCGATGCTTCGGCTCCGCCGCGCAAATCGTCCTTCTGTAGGGCGCCCGCTTGCGGGCGCCCATTCGGAAGCGGGATTCGGCGCGAGCAAGCTCGCAGCCTACAAGAGATAACACCGTACGGCCAAATGGGCGGCCCGATCCACCGGCGCTCCCGCGCCTACCGCACCGGCGCGCCCAGCGGGCGGGTCCCGCCGCCCGGCGGCGTGCTCTGCCCCTGCTCCAGGCGGTGGCGGAGGAACGCGAGCAGGTCCTGGAACTTGCCCAGGTTCGACGCATCGGCGGCGACGAGGTTCTCGTGCGCCTCGAGCACCAGCCGCGCGCAGGCGATCTCGTCGCGGCTGGCCTGATCGGTCAACGGCTGCGCCGCGCCCGCCGCGGCCGGCGCCGGCTCGGTCGCGTCGACCGTCAGGAGCCGGTCGAGTCCGAGGTTGCGCAGCAGCTCCAGGTTGCGGCGCCCGACGCGGCAGAGCACGAGGCTGCCCGGCGGATCGCGCCGGCGCAGGGCGAGGGCCTCCCCCGCCAGCACGCCCAGGAACGTGCTGTCCATGCTCGTGCAGCCGCGGAAATCGAGCACGAACCGCGCCTTCCCCTGGCCCGCCATCTGCGTCAGGAAGGTCTGCAGGCCGCCGCTGTTCGCAAAGCAGGCGCGGCCCTCGATGCGCACGACCACCGGGTCGGAGTACGCGTCGACGAGGAAAATGGGTTGGACGGAGCCGTTGGCCATGGCGGGCGGGGCGCAACGGAGTCGGGACACACCCAAAGGAGGCCCGCCTCCCGCGCCCCCAACAATATACTCAGTTTTTCGCCACAATCTGGCGCAAAACAAACGGGAGGATGCCACCGTGCTGGTAGTACTCGATCTCGATCGGGGTATCGATCCGGCACCGGACCGCCACGTCGAGGGTCTCGCCGCCCCGGCGGGTGACGCGCAGGGTGAGGTCCTGTTGGGGCTTCAGCGCCGGGCCGAGGCCGAGCACGTCATAGACCTCCGAGCCGTCGAGCCGGAGGCTGGCTGCGCTGGTGCCCTCCTTGAACTGCAGCGGCAGCACCCCCATGCCGACGAGGTTGGAGCGGTGGATGCGCTCGAAACTTTGCGCCACCACCGCCTTCACGCCCAGCAGGTTGGTGCCCTTGGCCGCCCAGTCGCGCGACGAGCCGGTGCCGTACTCCTGCCCGGCGACCACCACGAGCGGCACGCCGTCGGCCTGGTACCGCAGGGCAGCGTCGTAGATCGACATCTTCTCGCCGGCGGCTGCGCCCCGGCCGTGGTAGAGCGTGTTGCCGCCCTCCTCGCCGCCGAGCATGAGGTTCTTGATGCGCACGTTGGCGAAGGTGCCCCGCGTCATCACCCGGTCGTTGCCGCGGCGCGAACCGTAGCTGTTGAAATCCTCGAACGCCACGCCCTGCTCGAGCAGGAACCGGCCCGCGGGCGAGGTCTTCTTGATCGAGCCCGCCGGCGAAATGTGGTCGGTCGTCACCGAATCGCCGAAGACCCCAAGCGCCCGGGCGCCGCGGATCTCCGCGATCGTCCCCGGCTGGAGCGAGAAGCCGGCGAAGAACGGCGGCTCCTGGATGTAGGTCGACCGTGCGTCCCACGCGAAGGCGTTGCCCGACGACGACGGGATCTCGTTCCACCGCGGGTTCTGCGCCGCGAAGTCCGCGTACAGCCGCCGGAACACCTCGGGCTTGAGCGCGGCCTGGAGCTGCTCCCGGATCTCCTTGAGCGTCGGCCAGAGGTCGCGCAGGTAGACGGGCCGGCCGCCCCGGTCGATGCCAAGCGGCTCGTTCACCAGGTCGATGTCGACCCGGCCCGCGAGGGCGAACGCGACCACCAGCGGCGGCGACATCAGGAAATTGGCCTTGATGTTCTGGTGCACGCGGGCCTCGAAGTTCCGGTTCCCCGACAGCACCGAGGCGGCGACGACGTCGTGCTTCGTCACATTCTCCTCGATCGCGGGGTGCAGCGGCCCGGAGTTGCCGATGCAGGTCGTGCAGCCGTAGCCCACGAGGTTGAAGCCCAGCTCGTCGAGGTACCGCTGCAGCCCAGTCTTCGCCAGGTAATCGGTCACCACGCGGCTGCCCGGCGCGAGCGACGCTTTGACCAGCCGGTTGACGCCCAAGCCGCGCTCCACAGCCTTCTTGGCCACCAGGCCGGCGGCAAGCATGACGCTCGGATTCGAGGTATTGGTGCAGCTCGTGATCGCGGCGATCAGGACGCTGCCGTGGCGCAGCTCGCCGGCCACCCGGGGCGCGGCCGCCGGGACCACGTCCGGCGTCGGCCGGTTGTTCGCCATCTCGCGCTCGGTCGCCGGGTTGATCGCGCGGGCCGCGGCCGCCGCGGGCGAACCGGGCTCCTGGCTGCCGCCGCCCGGGTGATAGGAACCGCCCCCGTTGGCGGCGACGGGGATGACCCGCGCCAGCTCGGCGGCCGGCTTGCCAAAACCGTTCTCGGTCACGGGCCGGGAGAACGCCCGGACAAACTCCTCCTTGAGGCGCGGCAGCTCGATGCGGTCCTGGGGACGCTTCGGCCCGGCCACGCTCGGCACCACGGTGCCGAGATCGAGCGTCAGCACCTGCGTGTAGTCGATCTCGCCCGGCTGCGGGATGCCCCACAGTTCCTGCGCCTGGTAGTAGTCGGTGTACCGGCGGATGTGCTCCTCGGTCCGGCCGGTGGCGCGCAGGTAGGCGGCGCACTCGGCGTCGACGGGGAAGAACCCCATCGTGGCGCCGTATTCCGGCGCCATGTTGCCGATCGTGGCGCGGTCCACCACCGGCAGCGATGCGGCGCCGGCGCCGAAGAACTCGACGAATTTGCCCACGACCTTGGCCTGGCGGAGGAGCTGCGTGAGGGTGAGCACGACATCGGTGGCGGTGACGCCCTCACGCACCGCGCCCGTGAGGTGCACCCCGACGACGTCGGGGGTCAGGAAATAGACCGGCTGGCCGAGCATGCCGGCCTCGGCCTCGATGCCGCCCACGCCCCAGCCGACGATGCCCAGCCCGTTGATCATCGTCGTGTGGGAATCCGTGCCGACGAGGGTATCCGGATAGACCACGCCGTTCCGGTCCGTCCAGATGCCCTGGGCGAGGTACTCGAGGTTGACCTGGTGGACGATGCCGATGCCGGGCGGCACGACCTTGAACGTCTCGAAGGCCTGCATGCCCCACTTGAGAAACTGGTACCGCTCGCGATTGCGCCGGAACTCGATCTCGAGGTTGCGGGCGAACGCGTCGGCCGAGCCGTTCACGTCCACCTGCACGGAATGATCGACGACCAGGTCGACCGGCACCAGCGGCTCAATGATCTTGGGGTCCTTGCCCAGCCGCTGGACGGCCGTGCGCATGGCCGCCAGGTCGACGAGCAGGGGCACGCCGGTGAAATCCTGGAGCACGATGCGCGCGACGACGAAGGGGATCTCCTCCGTGCGCGCCGCCTTCGGCTGCCACGAGGCGAGCGCCCGCACCGCCGCCTCGGTCACGCGGCGGCCGTCGCAGTTGCGCAGGAGCGACTCGAGCACGAGGCGCAGGGAGACCGGCAGGCGCCGCAGGTGCGGGAACCCCGCGGCCTCGAGCGCCGGCAGAGAATGAAACCTGAGTTTGCCGCCCCCGTGCGGGAGTTCGCGGAGGGTGTCGAAGGAGCTGGCGGATGCCATGGCAGTGTTTTGATTCGCGGGCAGGCGATGGAGCGGCGACGCCCCCGTCGCCGATTGCGCGACGGCGCGTCGCGGCCCCGGAGGGTCAGATCATTTCTTCAGCGCCGCCTGCACCGCCGCGAAGTTCGGCAGGTCCTTGGGGGTCGGCGTCTGCTCGGCGTATTTGACGACGCCATCCTTGCCGATGACGAAGGCCGCGCGCGCGGCGGTGTCGCCCACCCCGGCCAGGTTGGGAAACACGACGCCGTAGGCCTTGATCACCGTCTTGTTCAGGTCGGACAGCAGGGTGACCTTGATGCTGTTCTGCTTGGCCCACGCCTCCTGCGCGAAGGGGCTGTCCACGCTGATGCCGTAGACCTCGGCGTCGAGGCCGGCGTACTGGCCGAGCCCGGCGGTGATGTCGCACATCTCCTGCGTGCACACCCCGGTGAACGCGAGGGGGAAGAACAGAAGCACCGTCTGCTTCTTGCCGAAATTGGCGCTGAGCTTGACGTCCTTGAGCCCGTCGGCGGTCTTGGATTTGAGAGTGAAGTCGGGGGCCTTGGATCCAACGGAGAGTGGCATGATGATTCGTGTTGCGGGTTGAAGTTGCGGCGGCGGAACGCCGGCCGGTTGGAGAGGCGACCTTACGGCAACCGCAGGCGGCGACACAAGCCGTTGTTCTCGTTATAAGCCATCGTTTTCGAAAGCGCGGCGATGCCATTAGGCGGTCACTTTCCCCTTGTCCGCGCCGGCCCGCGCCGCGATAACCAGCCCTCCGACCATGAAACTGCTCGACGACCTCCGGTGGCGCGAACTGATCGCCGATTGCACGGATCTCGACGGCCTCCGCCGCCGGCTCGACGCCGGGCCCATCACCCTGTACTGCGGCTTCGATCCGTCCGGCGACAGCCTGCACGCGGGGCACCTCATGGGGCAGCTGACGCTCCGGCGCTTCCAGCTCGCCGGCCACCATCCGATCCCGCTCGCCGGCGGGGCGACCGGCATGATCGGCGATCCCGGCGGCCGCTCGACCGAGCGCAACCTGCTCAGCCGCGAGGAGCTCGCCCACAACGTCACCTGCATCAAGCGCCAGCTCGCCAAGTTCATCGACTTCGACTCCCCGACGAACCCCGCGCGCCTTGTCGACAATGCCGACTGGACCGTGCCGTTCTCCTACCTCGATTTCCTCCGCGACGTGGGAAAGCACTTTTCCGTCAACGTCATGCTGGCGAAGGACAGCGTGAAGGCCCGCCTCAAGAGCGACAGCGGCATCAGCTACACCGAATTCAGCTACATGCTGCTCCAGGCGCACGACTTCCTATACCTGCGGGAGAAGTTCAGCTGCGAGCTGCAGATCGGCGGCGCCGACCAGTACGGCAACATCACCGCGGGCTGCGACCTGATCCGCAAAAAACTCGGCGTGCCGGCGTGGGGCCTGACCTTCCCGCTGATCACGAACGCGTCGGGCCAGAAGTTCGGCAAGAGCACGGGCGGCGGCGCCGTGTGGCTGGACCCGACGCGCACCTCGCCGTACCGCTTCTACCAGTTCTTCCTTAACACCGAGGACAGCAAGGTGATCGAGTACCTCAAGAAGTTCACCTTCCTGTCCCGCCCCGAAATCGAGGGGATCGAGGTCGAGCACCGGCACAACCCCGGCGCGCGCACCGCCCACAAGACCCTCGCGCGCGAGGTCACCACGCTGGTGCACGGCGCCGACGCGCTCGCGGGCGCCCTCAAGGCCAGCGAGATCCTCTTCGGTGGCGCGCTCGAAGGCGTCGCCGAGGCCGTGTTCACGGACGTCGTCGGCGAAGTGCCGACCAGGGACCTGGAGCGCACGAAACTCGCGGGGGCGGGGACGCCCCTCGTTGACCTCGCGGTGCTCGCCGGCCTGTGTCCGTCCAAAGGCCAGGCGCGCAAGGACGTGGAGGCGGGCGGGCTTTATCTCAACAACGTCCGCGTGACGGAACCCGCCCGCGCCGCAACGGCGAACGACCTCCTGTTCGGGAAGTACCTCCTTCTGCGCAAGGGCAAGAAGAACTACACCGTGCTGAAGGTGGCCTGACGAGACTCGTGGCCACGAAGTCGCTCGACGGACTCGAATCGCCGCCGCACGCGGGGCGCCCGTGCGCCCCGAGATTCGTATCGCCGCGGCTTGATCGGGTTGACTAGGCTGGCGCCGACGGCGCCCCGCGTCCGCCGCGAACCGGATCCAGCCCGTGAAAGCCCAAGATCAAGTCTACCGCATCCTGCAACAGCACCTCGACCGCCAGCCCGTCGGCTTCCCCGCCACGTGGTCCCGCGCCGACCTCCGTTTCCTGCGGAGAATGTTCACCCCCGAGGAGGCGCGGCTCGCCCGCCATCTCACCTATCAGCCGGCGGCGACGGCGGCGATCGTCGCGCGGGCGACCCCGGAGTTTGACGCCGCAACGGTCGGCCGGCTGCTCGAAAGCCTGTTCCGGAAGGGCTCCATCGGCTGGAAGCACGCCGACGGCACGGACCAGTGGTGCGTGCTGCCGATGGTCATCGGCATGTATGAGGCGCAGGACGGCGATCCTTCGCCGGAGTTTCTCGCCGACGCCGAGGCCTACACCAAGACGCTGGCGTACGGCGCGTCGTTCCTCGCCACCAGCCCGTCGCAGATGCGGACGATCCCGATCGAACAAAGCATTCCGGCGACGCATCCGGTCGCGAGCTACGATGAGATTCGTGCGATCGTCGCCGACGCCCGCGGCCCGTTCGCCGTGCTGCCCTGCATCTGCCGCCGCCGCAAGGAGCTGAAGGGCGAGCCCTGCGGCGTGACCCAGCGCCTGGAAACCTGCCTGACCTTCGGCGACATGGCCGCGACGCTCCGCCGGCGTGGCCACGGGCGGGAGATCACCCGGGAGGAGACGCTCGCGATCCTCCGCCAGAACGAGGACGAGGGCCTGGTGCTCCAGCCGGCCAACGCGCGCCACCCCGAATTCGTCTGCTCCTGCTGCGGCTGCTGCTGCGGCATGCTGGGCGTCCAGAAATCGCTGCCCCACCCCGCCGACTTCTGGACGAGCAGCCACCGCGCCGAAATCGACGCCGCCCTGTGCCAGCACTGCGGCAAATGCGTCCGCCGCTGCCAGGTCAACGCCATCACCCTGCCCCGGCGCAAGGGCCCGGCGCGCCTCAATCCGAGCCGGTGCATCGGGTGCGGCCTTTGCGTCACCACCTGTCCGTCCCACGCCCTCCGCCTGAGCCCGCGCGCGGCGGCGCCGGTCCCGCCGGAGAGCATCGAAGCCCTGCAGGACGTCATCGCCGCGCGGAAGAAGAGCCCGTGGGCCCGCCGCCGCATGATGGCGAAGGTCATGCTGGGGATGCGCCAGTGAGGTGGCACCACGGCTTGCCAACAGCGCCCTTGATTCTAGCCTCATCTCATGACCAAAACCGTGGAGGCCGTTTACGAAAAAGGGATCCTCAGGCTCCCGGCGCCACTTCCTTTGCCGGAGAAATCCCTCGTCACCGTGACGATTCAGTACGATGGCGATGGCGAACGACTGACTTGGTTGAAGATCTCGGAGGACAAACTGGCCCAGGCTTGGGACAGCGCCGACGACGTGTTCAATGAACTTCTCAAGAAATGACGTTGTGCTGCTGCCGATTCCGTTCTCCGACTTGAGCAGCCGCAAGGTGCGCCCGGCTGTCGTCGTTGGCCACAGCACCTATCCCGGCGATCTTTTCGTCGCTCCGATCTCGTCCCAATTGCCGAACGTCGCCGTTCTGCTCCGCGATTGGCAGGGTGCCGGGCTCAATGTGCCCTGCGGAATCAAATCACAGCTCGCGACCGTGGAGGATCGATTGGTTGTGAGATCGGTCGGCCAGCTCTCGGCCCGCGATCAGAACGATCTGGATCAGGCATTGCGGCACTGGCTGCACCTGTAGCGTCCAGGATAACCCTTCCGGCATTCAGTAGAAGATCGCCTCGCCGAGGGCGGCTTCGGGCGACAGCAGGCCGGCCGTGGTCGCCAGGGTCTGGCGGCCCCCGTTGAGATCGACGTCAAACGCCGCGCTGCCGCGCGTGAAGTCGGCGCACCAGTGGAAATAGCGCCGGTCGTCGTAGGTGAAGGTGAGTTCCAAGGACAGAGTTGCGCCCGGCGCCGCCTCGCGGGTGGCGTAGCTCGGCGCCGCCCGACCTCCGGCGCCGCACGCCTCCAGGCGTTCGCGGGTCCAGTCCAGCAGGACGCGCCCCTCGGCGTTGAAGGCCCCCTGGCTGACGAGGATCACGGACTTCAGGCCGCGCGCGATCTGATCCGGGGCAAAGGCGCTGAGGAACTGGCCGACGGACTGCCGCACCGGCAGCAGGCGGGCCCATGCCAGGTCGCGGAAGCCGTCGTCCCGCGGCCAGGGATACTTCAGCGCCTCAGGCGTGGACACCGCGGTGTCGAACAGGAAGCGCCGGGAGTTGCGCAGCAGCCACTCGTAGGTGGAGATCTTGTGTACCTGCGACATCCGGTGGACCCAGTAGTAGGTCGGCAGGTCGGCCTCGACCACGATCGACACCTGGTCCTCGAGGAACGCGCGGTCCTCCTGCGGATAGGTCAGCGCTACCGCCTCGATGCAGCTCATCTCGGAGCGGCTCTTGCCGATGAAGCATTCGCTGTAGATTTTCGCCCGCATCGTCAGGTCGGCGCCGCCCTCCGGCCGCGGGCAGAGCACAATGATCCGCGCGGGGTAGCGCTGGGTGAAGCGCAGCGCCGCGCTGAACTGCTCCAACCCGTCCGCGGGCTGGGTCGGCAGGCCGAGGTGCAGGACCAGGTTCATCTGCGACGCGCGGAACTCCGACGGCGCCTGGGCGCCCGAACCCGGGCTGCCCTCCCAGAGGTGCGCCAGGCTGGACCCGATCGCGGAGACGGGAACCTCAATCCCCGGCAGAGCATCGAAAACCGTGTTCATGAAAGGCAGGGCCAAGTGGCAAGTAACAAGTACCAAGTATCAAGAATCGGAAGGAGCACGATTCGAGTTCAGCAGCTTCTTGTTACTTGCTACCTGATACTTGTTACTTCGCCGCGCGTCCGCGCCTAAGGTTTGC
>JBAIXJ010000735.1:0-6101 GCA_037916645.1 Opitutales bacterium
CGCGCTCCCGCGCCCGCTGGCACCGCCGGCATCCCGCCGACTCGCTGGAACGTGAGTCGGAAAGCCCAAAGCCCGAGCTCCAGGACGCCAACGAAACGACCCCGGCCGAGGACGCCCTGCAGGCGGAACGGATCGCCACCGTGCGCGCGGCGATCGCCGGTCTGCCCGAAGATCTCCGCGACGCCGTGATCCTGTTTGAGTACGAGGACAAGTCGCATGCCGAAATCGCGGCGATTGTGAAGGTCACACCCAAGGCGGTGGAGACCCGGCTCTACCGGGCGCGCCAGCAGTTGCGAAAATCGCTGGCCCGGTATCTTGTCTGAACCGCCCGGGCGCCAAACGACCGGGGGCCGCGTCTGCTCTGGTCGCCCGGTTCCGAACCGGCTGACCGTCTCGCCTCATGCCATTGGTTTCCATCAATCCCGCCACCGGCAGAGTCATCGGCCGTTACCGCGCCCACTCCCGCGGCGCCGTCACCGCCGCCATCGGGCGGGCGCAGGGGGCATTCGCCGACTGGCGGCGCGTGTCGTTCTCCCGGCGGGGCGCATTCCTGCGCGCCGCCGGCACTCTGCTGCAGCGCGATTGCGACCGGCACGCGCGCCTCGTCAGCGAGGAGATGGGCAAGCCGCTCGCCCAGGCCCGGGCCGAGGTCGAGAAGTGCGCGCTCGTCTGCGACTACTACGCCCGCCACGCCGCCGGGTTCCTCGCCGAGCACCGCCCGCTCGATGCTCCCGCCAACAGCGCGGTCTGCTTCCAGCCGCTCGGCGTGATCCTCGCCATCATGCCGTGGAATTTCCCCTACTGGCAGGTGATGCGCGCCGCCGTGCCGGCGCTGATGGCCGGCAACACTGTGCTCCTGAAGCACGCCTCCAACGTCTGCGGCTGTGCGCTGGCCATCGAGGCGGCCTTCCGCCAGGCCGGCCTGCCTCCCGGCGTTTTTCAGACACTGCTCATCGGCGGGGACGCCGTGCCGGCCGTCATCCACGACCCGCGCGTGCGGGCGGTGACGCTCACCGGCAGCACCGCCGCGGGCCGGGAGGTGGCCGCGCAAGCCGGCGCGGCCCTGAAAAAGTGCGTGCTCGAACTGGGCGGCAGCGACCCCTACGTCATCCTGGCCGACGCCGACCTCGATCTGGCCGCCGAGACCTGCGCGCAGGCGCGTCTGGTCAACAGCGGCCAAAGCTGCATCGCCGCGAAACGGTTCATCGTCGTGGCCAAGGTCCGCGCCGCCTTCGAGCGCCGCCTCGTGGAGCGCATCGCCGCCCGCAAGGTCGGGCCGCCCACGGCGCCGGACGTCGACGTCGGTCCGCTGGCACGCGCCGATTTGCGGGACGAGTTGCAGGCCCAGGTGCGCCGCAGCCTCCGCCGCGGGGCGCGTCTGCGCCTCGGCGGGCACCCGCTGCCGGGCCCGGGTTGGTTTTATGCGCCGACCGTCCTGACGGAAGTCAAGCCGGGCATGCCCGCGCACGACGAGGAGTTGTTCGGGCCGGTCGCCGCCGTCATTTCCGTGCCCGACGAGGCCGCCGCGCTCGCCGCGGCCAACGCCTCGGTTTTCGGACTGGGCGGCGCGATCTTCACCCGCGACCGGCGCCGGGGCCGCCGCCTGGCCGTCGAGGATCTCGAGGCGGGCCTGGTGTTCGTGAACGACTACGTCCGCTCCAGTCCCAGCCTGCCCTTTGGCGGCGTGAAGCAATCCGGGTTCGGCCGCGAGCTCGGCGCCTTCGGGATCCGCGAATTCGTCAACGTCAAGACCGTGGTGACCGCCTGAAGCGGGCCGCGGCCGGCCGCCGTCCCGGCCGGCGTCAAGCCCTTGATGATGTTACAGCTCCGTGACATCCCACTTCATTCTCGTTTTGCGCCGGACGGGTGGTACCCTCATCCTCTTTTCGCCCTTTCCTCCCTCTCATGCCGAAGCACGCCGCCAGACTGAAGGCTGCTCCCCGCCCCGCGGCGTCCGTGCACCCGGGCGGGGACGGCTCGACGCCGCCGGTCGACCGGCCGGTGCGGGCGGCCTATTTCAACCGCGAGCTTTCCTGGCTGGCCTTCAACCGCCGCGTGCTGGAGCAGGCGCAGGATCCGGCGAATCCGCTCCTCGAGCGCGTGAAGTTCCTCGCGATCTTCAGCTCCAACCTCGACGAGTTCTTCGAGATCCGCGTCGCCGGTTTGATCCAGCAGGTTGAGAGCGGAGTCACCGAACCGAGCCTCGACGGCCTCGGGCCGCGCGAGCAGCTCCGCCGCATCCACTCCGTGGTGGCGTCGCTGGTGGAAGACCAGCACGCCTGCTGGCATGAGCAGCTCGTGCCGGCGCTGGCGGCCGAGAACATCCATTTCAAGACCGCCGACCAGCTGACCCCGTCCGAGCTCAACTGGACGCGGACTTATTTTCGCGAGCAGGTCCAGCCGGTGCTCACGCCGCTGGCGGTCGACCAGGCCCATCCGTTTCCCCAGCTCGGCAACAAGACCCTCAACGTGGTCGTGTCGCTCAACAATCCGGACACGCCCGATCCCGAGGGCCTGATGGCGATCCTGCCCGTGCCGCGCATCCTGCCGCGCCTGGTCAACATCGAGCCCACGCGCCACGGGCCCCAGCGGTTCATCTTTCTGAGCGAGATCATCAAGCTCTGCGCGAGCGAGCTGTTTCCCGGCTACCGCATGGACGGCGCCCACGCCTTCCGGGTCACGCGCAACAGCGACCTGTACATCGACGAGGAGGAAGCCGAGAACCTGCTCAAGAAGATCGAGGAGGAGCTGCGCAATCTCCGCCGCGGGGCGGCGGTGCGCCTGGAGATCGAGGAGGGCGTGAGCGACCGCATCTTCACGTCGTTGTGCGACCACCTCGGGCTCTCCCACGAGTACGCCTTCCGCCTGCAGGGCCCGCTGAACCTGATGCGGTTGATGAGCCTGTACGACCTGCTGGACCGGCCGGACCTCAAATACGCCGGCTTCACGCCGGCCCACCCCGCCGCCCTGCAGCCGCCCGAGCGGATCTTCGCTGCGATCGCGGAGCAGGATCTCCTCCTGCATCATCCGTACGACTCGTTCCTGCCGGTGATCGATTTCGTCGAGCAGGCGGCGCGGGATCCCCAGGTCTTCGCGATCAAGCAGACCCTCTACCGGACGAGCGGCGACTCGCCCATCGTGCGCGCCCTCATCGAGGCCTCGCAAAACGGCAAGCAGGTCACGGCGCTCATCGAGCTCAAGGCCCGGTTCGACGAGGCCAACAACATCCAGTGGGCGCGCCAGCTCGAGGAGGCGGGCGTCCACGTGGTCTACGGCATCGTCGGGCTCAAGATCCACTGCAAGTGCAGCCTCGTCGTGCGCCGCGACGCCAAGCGCCTGCGCCACTACGTCCACCTCGGCACCGGCAACTACAATCCCCGCACGGCGCGGACGTACACCGACTTCAGCTTCTTCACCTGCCGGGACCCGATCACGCGCGAGGTGGCCACGCTCTTCAACGCGCTGACCGGCTTCGGGCGCTCGCCGGAGTTCAACCACCTGCTGGTGGCCCCGTACAACCTGCACGCCCGCATCCAGGAGCTCATCGCCCGCGAAGCCGCGCACGCCCGCGCCGGCCGCCCGGCGCGCATCGTCGCCAAGATGAACAACCTCGTCGACCGCGCGACGATCGACAACCTGTACGCGGCCTCCCAGGCCGGCGTGCGCATCGACCTCATCGTGCGCAGCACCTGCAGCCTCGTGCCCGGCATCAAGGGGCTCAGCGAGCGCATCCGGGTGCGCAGCATCGTCGGCCGCCACCTCGAGCACGCGCGGGCCTTCTATTTCGAGAACGACGGCGGCGAGCCGCTCCTGCTGGCCGGCAGCGCCGACTGGATGCCCCGCAACTTCTTCCGGCGGGTGGAGGTCCTCTTTCCGCTCGAGGCGCCCGACCTGCGGCGCCGCATGCTGGACGACATCCTGCCCCGGGAGTTCCGCGACAACCAGCAGGCCCGGGAGCTCCACGCCAACGGCGCCTATCTCCCGGTGCCGCACCGCCATGAGGAGCCCGCGTTCTCGGCGCAGTCGTGGTTCATCGCCGCCGCGCAGCCCCCGCCGCTCGAGGGCCGCTGAGCGCCGTGGGGGAAACACCCTGCTCCCGAGGCGGGGGTTTTCCCGCCTCGCCGATCCCCCGCCGGGCATATTGGGTTTTGACCACTCCGGCTCGCCTCCGGTATTTATCCTCAACGCCCGCCCGCTGTCCCTCCGGCGCGACGATCGCCGGCCGACATGACTCGCAACACCTTGAAGGTCCTTCAGATTGACGGCAACGCCCTGCGCCACACCCGGATCGCCTCCCTGTTGGGCGAAGCTGTCGCCGCGCGTTACCACCTGGACTGGACCCGCTTGGCGGAGGAGGGCTGGCGCCTGGTGCAGCGGCGGCAGCACGACGCGGTCCTGGTCGGCGACCAGCTCGACGGAACCACGGGCCTCGAATGGATCCGCCGGGCGAACGCGTCCGGCGGAAGCACGGCGCCCCTGATCCTGCTCGCCGGCGCCGGCGCGAAAACCCCCGACGCCGAGGCCGCCAAAGCCGGCGCCGCCGCCCTGCTCGAGGACGACGATCTTCGCGCATCCGCTCTCGACCGTGCGATCCGCCAGGCGATCGAGCGCCGGCGGTTGCTGGCGGAGCTCCGGGACCGGGAGACCCACCTGAATCTGATCCTGAACACGGCCAACCTCGGATTCTGGGACTGGAATCTCGCCACCGGCGAGGTCAAGGTGACGCCCGAGTACAAGCGCCTGCTGGGCTACACCGCCGAGGAGCCCGTGTTCACGGGTTATGAACAATGGCGGGACGCCGTGCACCCCGACGACCGCGCCCTGCTCGACCAGGCCCAGCGGGAGCTCACCGAAGGCGAGGATCCGGACATCCGGGTCATCTACCGGCTGCGCCACAGGGGCGGCAGCTACCGCTGGATCCAGAGCCGCACACTTCTCATGCGCGACGACGCGCGCCAACCGGTGCGGATGATCGGCACCGTCTATGACGTGACCGAGCGCATCGAGACCGAAAAACAACTCCGCGACCAGGCGGCGGTGCTCGACCAGGCCAACGACATCATCCTCGTGTCGGACCTGGAGCACCGCTTCCTCTACTGCAACCAGAGCGCCGCCCATGAGCTGGGCCTGGAGATCGACGAGATCAAGGGCCACACCGTGACCGAGGTGATGGGCGAGGTTCCGACCCAATACTACGACGCGTTCAAGGACGCGCTGCAGCGGGGCGACTGGCGCGGGGAGCTGACCTACAAGATCCGCGACGGCCGCCCCCTGACGGTCGAGGCGCGCTGGACCCTCCTCCGCGACGACACCGGCCAGCCGAAGGCGCTTCTCACGATCAACGCCGACGTCACCGAGAAGAAACGCCTGGAGGCCCAGTACCTCCGCGCCCAGCGCATGGAGAGCATCGGCATGCTCGCCGGCGGCATCGCCCACGATCTCAACAACGTGCTGGCGCCGATCGTCATGGCCACGCAGCTCCTCCGGATGCGCCACGCGGACGCCGACAGCCAGAAGCTCCTCAGCACAGTCGAGGCCAGCGCGCAGCGGGGGGCCGATCTCGTCCGCCAGGTGCTCACGTTCGCCCGCGGCATGGAGGGCCAGCATCTGCTCGTGCATCCCAAGGCGCTGGCGCGCGACGTCGAGAAGCTCGTCGGCGAGATCTTCGACAAGTCGATCGAGGTCGCCACGCGCATCGAGTCCGACCTCTGGCCCGTCCCCGGCGATCCCACCCAGCTGCACCAGGTGTTGATGAACCTGTGCGTCAACTCCCGCGACGCGATGCCGCACGGGGGCCGGCTCACCCTCAACGTCAGCAACGTGCGGATCGACGAGCAGTACGCGGCGATGAGCCCCGAGCTGCGCCCGGGCCTGTACGTCATGTTCGAGGTGCAGGACACCGGCACCGGCATGCCGCCGGAGGTCCAGCGGCGTATCTTCGAGCCCTTCTTCAGCACGAAGGAACCCGGCAAGGGCACCGGCCTCGGCCTGTCCACCGCGCTCACCATCGTCAAAAACCACGACGGCTTCATCACCTTCACCTCCGAGCCCGGCCAGGGCACGTCGTTCAAGGTGTACCTGCCCGCCTCGACCGAGACCGC
>JBAIXJ010000736.1:0-2639 GCA_037916645.1 Opitutales bacterium
GCTTGCGCAGGCGGACATCGACCAGGCCGCCCAGGCCGCCGTCGATCTGGTTGGCCGCCGAGGTCTTGTACACGTCGATGCCGGCGATGAGCGCGGCCGGGATTTGCGAGTAGTCGAAGGTGCGCTGGCCGTTTGCGATGCCGCCGCCGGAAGCGCCGCCGGGGGTGAAGATCTCACGCCCGTCGAGGGTGTTGGCGATCTGGGTGAGGCCGTGGATGGTCACGGCGCCGTTGCCGCCGAGGCCGGCGAACGTGTGGGCCACCTGGATGCCGGGGATGCGCGAGAGGGCATAGGAGACGTCGACATCGGGCAGCTTGTTGATGTCGCTGGCCACGATCGAATCGACGATCTGCCTGCTGGATTGCTTGAACTCGTCGGCGGAGGCGAGGCTGGCGCGGTAGCCGGTGACGACGTAGGGCGACATCTGGACCGTCTCGGTGGTTCCCGGTTTGGCCGTGGTGTCGCCGGGGGCCGGCGGGGTGGTGGCGGAGGGGGCCGTCTGGGCGAACCCGCGGGGCAGGAGCACAGCGGCGAGGGCGATCACACCGATGCGCGGCAGCAGTTGAGGGGTGCGGTTCATGTTGAGGTCTGGGCTCCGGGACCGGCGGATGCCTGGTCCCGGGTAGTTCCTTTCGAGTTTGGGTTTACTGGGTCAATGAGGGCGACCGGGCCCGGAAGGGAGGTCGGACACGGAAGGGGTGGAACGGTCGGGATACGATCGTCGTCGGCGGCCGTGCGATCGGATGCCGACCAGCACGCGGCGCCGGAACAAGGGCGGGATTGAGGTAAGGCCGGGGGGCGGATTGAGGATTGAGTCAGCGGTGCGCGCTGGACAGACGAACCATCGGGAGAGTGCGACCCTGCAAGGTTACGAACACCTTACTCCGTCGTCACCGGGGATTCTGCCGCTTCTACGCGAAAAACCTCCCGTAAACTAAGCTGGGCCGGACCTGGAAATTTAGGCGGTCGGTAAAAACGGTGGGGGACGGCTCCCGGCCACGCGGGCGGACGGAGCCGGGATCCGACGCTTGGCTCGCGGTACTTCTGCGGCGGGCTTGATCGGTCAGCGCTGATGACCGAAGATTGGTTCCCGCCGCACGTCCTCCATGATGAACCGCTCCCCTTCGGTCGGCCTGCTTCGGCTTGGATGCCGCGCCTCGCGGTGGAGAGGGGACCGGACGCCGTGCCGCGGGGCGGGAGCGCCCGGGGAGCGATCGACGGCCCCGGGTGATGCGCGAGGATGGAGGATGCTGGTGTCCCTGCTGACGGCCCTGGTGGTCGCGCCGGCGGCGGTTGCCGGCGAAGGGCCGGCGCGCGCGGTGATTCCGGCGCCAGTCGGCGGACAGGCGGTCGATGCCGCCACGATGGACCGGATCTACGCCGAAGTGCGCACGCCGTTCAAATACGGCGTTGTGCTCCGCGGCGAGCCGGGCGAACTCGTTGACTGCCCGAGCGTGTTCCGCCGCGGCGGGCGCTGGTACCTGATGTACGCAGCGAGCCGGGACAAGCGGGGCTACGAAACCTGGCTCGCCCGCAGCGACGATCTGCTCCACTGGGAGAAACTCGGCCGCATCCTGCCATTTCGGGGCGAAGGGTGGGACGCTTGGCAGGCGGACGGTGGCGCGGCGCTGGTGGACGTCCGCTGGGACGGCACGCACGAAATGGAAGCCCACGAGGGGAAGTTTTGGCTGACCTACCTCGGCGGCTCCCGCCAGGGCTACGAGCCCGACCCGCTGGCGATCGGCCTCGCGTGGACGACCACGCCGGCGGAGGCCGCGCCGTGGCACCGGCTCGCGGAGAATCCCGTGCTGTCGCCGGACCAGCCGGACGTGCGCCCGTTCGAGACCGTCACGCTCTACAAGAGCACCGTCATCCACGACGCCGCGCGCACGCTCGGCCACCCGTTCGTGATGTTCTACAACGGCAAGCAGCCAAAGGGCGGCCACGAGGCCATCGGCATGGCGGTGTCGGACGACCTCACGCATTGGACGCGGTACGGCGCCGACCCGGTGATCGAGAACGGCCGCGACGCCAAGTACAGCATCAGCGGCGACCCGCAGATCGTGCGCATCGGCGACGTGTGGGTGATGTTCTACTTCGGCGCCTTCTGGCAGCCCGGCGCCTTCGACACCTTCGCCTGCTCCCGCGACCTGGCCCACTGGACGAAATGGGAGGGCCCGCATCTCGTGCAGCCCGGCGAGCCCTACGACCAGACGTATGCGCACAAGCCCTGGGTGTTGAAATGCGAGGGCGTCGTCTATCACTTCTATTGCGCCGTCGGCGACGAGGGGAGGGTGATCGCCCTCGCCACCTCCCGCGACCTCCGGTCGGCGTCCGCGGCGCCGTCAACCGGCGGCGGATCTCCATGATCGTCCGTCGCGCCGTGCCAATCGTTTCCTCGGCCCCATGACTCTCACTGGCAAATCGACGGCTGCCGGCGTCCTACTCGCCGCCGTGTGCTGCCCGGTCTTTGGGTCCGGGACTCTGTCGGTGTCAGCAGTGCGCTGCGAAGACGATGCCGATCCGACGGGCGTGGATGTGTCCCAGCCGCGCCTGGGCTGGGTGCTGGCGTCGGCGGAACGCGGCGCGGCGCAGACGGCCTACCAGGTGCTGGCGGCTTCGTCGGCGGAGCGTTTGGC
>JBAIXJ010000737.1:0-3835 GCA_037916645.1 Opitutales bacterium
GAAGGAGTCCGCATTCTCCAATCTCACTCCGGCAGCGGGCGGCCGCGGGTCTCGGGCGCCCAGCACAGGATCAGCAGGCCCCCGAGGTAGATCAGCCCGATCGCACTGGCCGCGCGGCCGAATCCGCCGAGGGCGGCCACCAGGAAACCGGTGAGGTAGGGGCCGGCGGCGGCGAACACCCGGCCGGCATTGAAGCAGAAGCCCGCGCCCGTCGCCCGGATCCGCGTCGGATACAATTCCGGCAGGTAGATGGGGAAGCCGCCGAAGATGCCGTTATTGAAGAATCCGAGCAACGGCAGGAGGGCGAGCACCGCGAGGTAGGAACGCGGCGTCAGGAAGGTGACCGGCAGCATCACCAGGCTGCCGACGCACATGAGGGCGAAAACCGGCCGCCGGCCCCAGCGGCCCGCCAGCGGGCCGAACACGAGGTAGCCGGCCAGCGCGCCGGCGTTGAGCATCATGGTCGCGTAGCTGACCAGCGCGGTGAGGCGCGCCGGGGGCAGTCCCTGCAGCCCGGGCAGTCCGCCGACCAGGGTCGGCGTCCAGTTCGTCGCCCCCCACAGGCCGAAGACCGCCACGAACGCGAGCCCCGTTCCGACCAGGGTGGCGCGCCGGTTCCCGGGCTGGAACAATTCGGCGAGGCGGGACGGTCCCCGGACGGGCGCGGCCCGCTCCTGGTCGCGGACCTTCAGCCAGCGCTCGGGCTCCCGGACCCACCAGCGGACGAGCACCGCAATGACGGCCGGCGCCACGCCTGCCACGAACAGCCAGCGCCAGCTGTGGCCGCGGAGCAGGAGACTGGCCACCGCCGCGATCAGGAAGCCCGCGGCCCAGGCCGACTGCAGGATGCCGGCGGCCCGGGCCCGCTTGTCCTCCGGCCAGACCTCGGCCACGAGCGCCGCGCCCGCCGCCCATTCGCCGCCGATCCCGAGGGCCGTCAGAAAGCGGTAGAGGGCGAGCTGCCACCAGGTCGCCGCCAGCGCCGCCATGCCGGTGAACACGGCGTAGATCAGGATCGTGAAGACCAACGTCCGCGTGCGGCCGAGCCGGTCGGCCAGGACGCCGAAGAGCATGCCGCCCACCGCCCAGCCGACGAGGAAGATGGCGAAGATGATGCCGCCGTACCGCCCGATGGCCTCGGCGGAAACGCTTCCGCCGAGCGACGCGGGCAGCAGCTCCCGCAGCGCCGGCGTGAGCACGAGCGCGTAGATCGTCGCATCCATCGAGTCGAACACCCAGCCCAGCCAGGCCACGGCCAGCACCAGCCACTGGTAGCCCGTGACGCCTCGATGCCAGGGGTTCTTGCGCATCGGCCGGCAGCTTAACGCATTACCGGCGGGGAGGAAAGGCTGCGCCGTAGAATTTCTGTCCCAGAATCCGGATACCGGAGAGGTCAGAGATCGGAGGGCAGTGATCGCTGCTCAAACGGACAGCCGGGCGGGTCTTGCCGCCTCCGAGTGTTCCTGGCTCTCGACTTCGGACTTTGGACCCTCGACCGCCTACACCGCCTGCACGGGCAGGCTGAAACGGCTCGTGGTACCTTCGCCCGCCTTACTGTCGAGGTGGAACTCGCCGCCGAGGTGGCGGACGAGCTTGCGCACGAGCAGCACGCCCAAGCCCAATCCCTGCTGTTCCTGGATTTTGCGGTTGGGCTGGCGGAACGCGCCGACCTGGTGCAGTTGCGTCGGCGTCATCCCGCGGCCGGCGTCGGTCACGGACAGATGCAGGCGGCCGCCCTCTGCCCACGCCTTGACCTTCACCTTGGTGTCCTTGCGGGAGAAGCTGACGGCGTTGTCCACGAGTTCCTCGGCGAGGATGGTCAGGTCGCCCGGATCCGCCCTCAGGCCCGCACCGGTGAGGTCCGTTTCGACGTCGGCGGTGCGTTCGTGCCGCTCGGCGGCGGCCTTGATGCCGGCCGTCAGCGCGGTCACGACGTCGGCGGGGGTCAGCATCTCGCTCGGGCGGTCGAAATTCGGCGTGTCGAGTTCAAGGATCAGCAGATAGTTGCGCAGCGTGCGGTGGAGACGGCGGCACGCCCGGCGGATGTCGCTCAGATCCTGCCGGATCTCGTCCTTGGTCAGGACGTCGAGCTGGCCCTCGAGCACTTCGGTCAGGCCGAGGATGCCCGCCAGCGGGGAGAAGAACTCCTGTGGCAGGGTCGAATGCAGGCTCTCCCGCAGCCGGCCGAGGACGCGGTCGTCGACGCGCCGGCTGAGTTCCGCGCGCTGCAGGCGGGCGGCAACGCATGCCAGCAGGTCCGTCAGATTGAAGGGCTTGAGCAGGAAATCGTCGGCGCCCAGGTCCATCGCCCTCCGCGAACTGCCGAAGTCGGTCTTGCCGGTCATGAGGACGAACTGGCGGTCGGCCAGCTCGGGATCAGCCCGCATCTCCTGCAGGAGGCGCCGCCCGTCCTTGCCGGGCATGTCGATGTCGCACAGGATCAGGTCGGGCAGATGAGTGCGCGCCAGCTTCCAGCCGATGGCGGCGTCCGCGGCGGACAGGGTGCGGTAGCCGTTGGACTCCAAGCCGAAGGTCAGGGTCGCCGAAAGGTGGGCGTCGTCGTCAATGATCAGGATGGTCTTGAGGACCGCCGCGGGGGAAGTGGAGGTGGACGTGGTGGGCATGGCGGAGACGAACCGCGTTTTGGAATGTTTCCAGCTTACGCCCATTTGGCGGCCCGGCGAGCGGGAAAGACAGGATCGGACCAGCGCGATTGCGCGGGCCGGCGGCCGGGAGCGGGCTCCCGGCCTGCCGCCCGGCGCCGTCGTCGCCGGGCGGGGCTTCCCGCGGGCCCTTAGGGCAGCGCGTGGCTGATCGTAAACAGCACGGTCCGGCCGGGACCGGGGACGCGCGCTCCGGGCAGCAGCGTGCCGCCGGCCGGCGTCGGGCCGGCGGGCGGGGAGAGATACTCGAAATACTGCCGGTTGAACAGGTTCTCGACCGAGAGCGACACGCGCATGCTCCGCCACGTCAGGCCGGCCCGGAGGCTGCCGAGCGCGTAGGCGGCGGTGTTCCCGAAAACGGGCCTCTCGTCAGGTGCAGGATTGTTTTGCGCGGCCGCGGCCCGCATCCCCAGCTCCAACCAGGGCTGCAAGGTGCTCGCGGACCAGGCGTGGCCCACGCCGACGTTCAGAGTGGCGGGCGCGATCTCCGGCAGTCGCCGGTGGGCGTCGCGGTCGGTGGCTTCGACACCCGCCAGCGTCAGATGCAGCCACGAATCCTTCGCCGGCTCCCACAACGCCTCGAGTTCGCCGCCCCAGAATTCGGCCGACGTGGCCCGGTAGCCGTAAACGATTGACCCGGGCGGTGGTGGCGCCGGGGCCGGCGTCACGCCGATGCGCGCGCGGTGCAGATAGTTGGGCAGGAGGCTGCCAAAAACGCCGGCGGTGACCGTGAACGGCCGGCGATGCCAGACCAGGTTCCAGTCGAGCTCGTATTTGTCCTCGGCGCCGGCCGCCGGATTGCCGATCTCATAGCCGCCGCCCAGGGCGTCGGAAAACGCGCGATAGCGCTCGGTCGCCCCCGGCGGCTGCCGGCTGTAGCCGGCGCCGATCGTGGTGATCAGGTCGGTGCCGATCTTCCCAGTGAGGAGAACGTTGGCCGCGCCGGCGACATCGCTGCGCCTCGTGTCGGCGGCTCTCGCGCCGTTGTAGATCACGTAGAGGCTACGGATCGTGCGGTTGAACGCCAGGCCGTCGGCGGCGCGGGCCTCGCTGTGCGCGGCATCGAGCCGTCCGCCGAGGCGGAGCTTCCAGGTGGCGTTCAGCGTGCGTGTGAATTCGGCGAACGCGCCGACATCGTCCTGCCGCAGGTCCGGCCAGAGGAGGTCGACGGC
>JBAIXJ010000738.1:0-5654 GCA_037916645.1 Opitutales bacterium
CCATTCCGGAGACCAATCTCCGGTCCGGCGCCATGCTCGCCCTCATCCAGCAGGACAGCACCGGCGCCTACACGCTGAATCTCTCCACCGCGGACGCCGGCGCCACGATCAACGACGCCATCCAGCAACTGGCGTCCGGGCGCGCCTCCCTCGGCGCGTCGCAGTCCCGCCTGGAGCTCGCAGCGTCCGGTGTCGAGGTGCAGAGCCAGAACCTGCAGGCTGCCATCTCGCAAATCAGCGACGTCGATGTCGCCGCCGAGTCGACCCAGCTGGCCAAATACAACATTCTTGTCCAGGCGGGCACGTCCATGCTCGCCCAAGCCAATCTCGCCCCCCAAACGGTGCTCAAGCTCCTGAAATAAAGGAGGCTGACGGGTGCCGTTCATATCAGCGCAGGCCGCGGTTCAGCCGCGGCCTGCCTATTTTCCGACTGCGCGGGGTTGACCGCCCCGGCGCCGGAATGGTCGCCGGACGGAGGCGCCGGCCTCAGTGCGGATCACCGCCGCCAAGGTCCGTCAGCTGGCTGGCCTTGAACAGCTGCTCGCGCAGCGGCCCAATCAGCCCGAGCAGTTCGTTCTCGGTCATCCGCAGGCGCCCCAGGATCGCCGGGTCGGCCCGCAGGCTCTCCTCCGGGTTGGTGGCGCAGATGGTGGAGCGGAGAAAGCGGGCCGCATAGAGGATGGCGGCCAGAACGTCGTACGGCACCGGCGCCTGCAAGGGATCGTACTGCCACCGGATCGGCTCGATCATCACCGGGGTGAACTCCCACTTTCGCAGCATATGGGCGGCGACGGTCGCCTGGTGGTAGCCCAGCCAGGCCACCTCGGCGGCGCTGTGCTCCGCGGGAAACCCGGCATTGGCCAGCCGCCCTACCTTCCGGGCCGCGACCGCGTAATGGTTGATGGCCGTCCGACCCACGGTATGCAGCAGGCCGAGCGTGTACGACGCCGCCATGTCCTGCCCGGTGCGGGTGGCCAGCATCTCGGCCGCAAAGGCGCATGCCACTGTCTCCCGCCAGGCCGCGGTTGCGTCCATGCCGTACAGGTTGAGCGGCTGGACGATCGACGCGGCCGCCGCGGTCGCGACCAGGCGGCTCACCTCGCGGAAGCCCACCCGGTTCACGGCGTCCTCGAGGGTCTGGCAGCCGGCGCCCCGACCGAACCAGGCGCTGTTGCTCATCCGGATCATCCGGGCCGTGAGCGCCGAGTCCAGGCGGACCAGCTCGACGATCGAATAGAGGCTGGAGTTGGCGTCGGCCAGCAGACGCTGCAGGCGCGGCAGCACCCGGGGCGCAGGCGAAAGATAGCTGAGATCACCGACGAGGCGTTCCGCCGTCGGGCGCGAGGGGGGAGCAGCAGTGACGATCATGGCCGGTCTTTGTTCCCCAGCAACGGCCCGATCGTGGCTCGGCTGAAGGCGGAAAATCCCCTAGGCCGGGCCGCGGCGAGAAAGGTCATGCAATTGCCCCGCCTTCTGCTACCCTTCCTTCCGCCATGAAAGTCCAGATACCCGACGAGTTGAAACAGAGCGTGCCGCAATCCGGCTGGGGCAGGATTCTCACGGCCACGCCTGTCATCATGACCGTGCTGGCCACGGCCCTCGCGGGCCTCGCCTCCAGCGAAATGACGCGGGCGCAGTACGCCCGTTCACAGGGCGCGCAGCAGCAGGCCAAGGCGGGCGACCAATGGGGATATTTCCAGGCCAAGCGCCTGCGCTCCTCGATGCAACGCACCACCTTCGACCTGATCCAGGCGCTGGCCGGCGTGCATCCGCTCGCGCCCGATCTGACGGCCCGCCTCGATCCCGCCGCCACCGCCGCGCTTCAGCGGGGCGAAGTGCCGCCGCTGCCCCCGGCGGCGCAGCTGGACCCGGCGGTCAAGTCCGCCTTGGAACTCCTGGACGCCGGCCGGCCCGACGCCGACATCACTGCCGCCCTGGCCCACGTGCCGGCCGCGACTCTGACCGCCGCGCTGCAGGCCGCCCAGGGCCGCGTCGACGCCTTCGACACGGCCACCTCGAGCCTGAACCAGACCATCGAGGCGCTCGAGCGGTCCCAGGCCGGCGCCGCGCCGGAGACGGTGCGCGATCTCACCGCCGCCCGCGCCCGCTACGCGGCCGCCCGGTACGACGCGGAAGCGCGCCTCAACCAGTCGGTGGCGGAGGTGATCGAATTGCAGGTGCGGCAGAGCAACCTGGTCGCCGACCGCCACCACCGACGCAGCCAGCGTTTCTTCTTCGGCATGCTCGCCGCGCAGGCCGCCGTGATCGTGTCCACGTTCTCGCTCGCCGCGCAGAAGCGTTCGATGCTGTGGACGCTCGCCGCGGCCGCCGGCCTCGCCGCGGTCGCCTTCGCGGTCTACGTCTATTTCTACGTCTAGCGGGCCCCGGGCTCGGCGGCCGGTCCGTTCGCCTCCGCCGTCGCCGGCGGGATCAGCCGCCGCGCCTCATGCGCGGCATCCGGACGTCAGGCGTCCGCCGCGACGGGCGCGGAGCGGAGCGTCCGAAACTCCACCGGCTTTCCGGCGGTCCGGGCGCGCGCGATGCCCGCCTGCATACCCGGCGAGATCCCGCGATCGGTGTAGACGACGCATGCCTCGGCCGAGGAGTACCATGCCCAGCCTGCATCCATGCCTTGCTGGCGCTCGGCCGGCACCTCGTCCCGCAGCACCCCGGGCTGGGTGTAGAGCAGATGACACGCGAACGGCGCTTCGCCCCGGGCCAGGCAATCGCGCAGGCAGGCGCGCGCATAGGCGACATTGGATTCGATGTCGCCGGCGTAGGGGCTCTCAACGATGACCCGTCTCATGGAAGCTGGCCCAGCCTACCGGCCGCGCAGGCGGCATGCACGCCCGAAGGCGTGGCCGGCCGGGCGCCGGGCGGCGCTCAGTACATCACCCGGCAGGCCAGCGTCGTCCATTCCTGCAAGACCGCGCGGGCCTCCCGGTGGAGCACCTGGCGCACGGGCAGCCGGACGCGGGGGGAACCGCGCCCATATTCCTTGTAGATCTCGGCGTCGTCGAATCCGGCCGCCGCCGCGTCGAAGCGATCCGCTCCATACACCACCCGTTCGACCCGTGCCCAATAGGCCGCGCCCAGGCACATGGGGCACGGCTCGCAACTGGAATAGAGCACGCATCCGGCCAGCCGGAACGTTCCCAGGCGCCGGGCGGCGTCGCGCAGGGCCACGACCTCCGCGTGGGCGGTCGGATCGCCCGACGCCACCACCCGGTTCCAGCCCACGCCCACGATCCGGTCGTTTCTCGTGACGATCGCGCCAAAGGGTCCGCAACGGCCTGTCTTCATGTGCTTCCGGGCGACGGCGATCGCGGCCCGCAGCCAGCGCTGGTCGGTCGCCGCCGGTTCTGATCTCTGCGCCCGCTTCCGGGCGCGGTGAGGTTTGGGTCGGGTTCCTGGCATCGTCGGAGACATTCTAGCGCCCCGGCCCGGTCCCGGCACAATCACAATCATCAGCGGCCGGCCGCATTGGGTGCCTCCGCCCGCGCCCGCGGCCCGGGTCTGCTCCGGCCGGGGGCTCGAGTCCGGCCGACGGGGCGTCCTTTTTTGGTGGCCATGGCGGCGCGGTGATCGATAACGGATGAAGCGTCCACCCGCCTGTCGAAGGGTGGTGGGAGCCACTCGACCGCCGCCTATGAGCATCAAACTGCGCCTCGCCTTCCTGCTGGGGTCGCTGCTGGTTGCCTTCGCCCTCTCCATTCTCGTCCTGCGTCGGTTCGAATGGATCCAGGCGGAGCAGGTCCTCGCGAACACCCGCCAGGGCCGCCTCGACCTTCTGGAGCGCTGGATGACGTTGAGCGGGGAGTCGCTGCGGCAATACGTCAACGACTATTCCCAATGGGACGATCTGGTGGCCTATGTCCAGCAACCCGATCCGAAGTGGGCGCAGGTGAACATTGATTCCGTGCTGCCGAACTTCAATGCCCAGGCGGTGTGGGTGCTGCGGACGGACGGGACGGTGGTCCACGCGGCGGTCCGCCTCAAGACGGACGCGCTCGCCACGCCGCCGCTTCCCGTTTCGGATTTCCTCGCCATCGCGGCGGACACGCCGTTCATGCATTTCTTCGCACCCACCGCCGCGGGCTTGCTGGAGTTGCGCGGGGCGCCGATCCAGCCGTCCGCCGATGCCGTCCGCTCGACGGCGCCGCGCGGGTGGTTCCTGGCCGCCCGGCTTTGGGACCGCGCCCAGCTCAAGACGCTCGGGGACCTGACGGAGGGAACCGTCACCCTCACGAAGCCGGGCGAAACCCGGGCTGCGCATCCGGTCACCAGCCAGGGAAACATCCACGTGATCCGGCCGCTCAATGACTGGCGGGGCCGGGGGGTGGGCCTGCTCGAGTTTGACTACCGCGCACCCGAGATCGCCCAGATGTTTGAGGCGAACGCCTTCGAGATCCGGGTCTTCGCGGCCTTCGGCGCGCTCGTCATCTGCGCCCTCGCGCTCAGCCTGCAATGGTGGGTGCTGCGCCCGCTGCACTGGATCAGCGACAGCCTCGGGCGCAGCGAGACCACGCCCATCCGGCCGCTCCTGAAGGAGGGCGCGCGGACGGAGCTGGGCCGCGTCGCGATGCTGGTCGAGTCCGCCTTCGCGCAACGGAGCCAGCTCCTGAATGAGGTGGAGGAACGCAACCGGGCCGAGGCGGCGTTGCGCAAGAGCGAGGCGGCGCTGCGCGAGACGCTGGATGAGCGATCGCGCCTCGGGCGCGACCTCCATGACGGCGTCATCCAGTCGCTGTACGCGGCCGGCATGGTCCTGGCCGCGGGGCGGACCCAGCTGCGCACCAATCCCGCGGAAGCCGAGGCGAAGACGGACCAGGCGTGCAGCATGCTGAACGAGACCATCCGCGACGTCCGCAATTTCATCGAGGGCCTTGAGCCCGAGACGCTCCGGGAGCAGACCTTCGCCCAGGCGGTCGAACGGCTCATCGGCCTGATGCGGACCCTGAAGCCGTTGCGCGCCACGATCTCGATCGATCAGGCGCTCGCCGCCACGCTGACCCTCGAGCAGCGCGCCCACTCCCTGCAGATCGCCCGGGAGGCCGTGAGCAATGCCATCCGGCACGGGCGCGCCGGCAGCGTCCGCGTGGACCTGCGCCGGCGGGACAGCCGCGCCGAATTCACCATCGAGGACGACGGCAGCGGTTTCGACCCGGCCACGCTCAGCGGGCAGGGACGGGGACTCAACAACCTGGCCGAACGCGCCCGGGAGCTCGGAGCTGAGTTGACTGTCGCATCAAAACCCGGCAAAGGCACCCGAGTGGTTCTGACCATGCCGCTGGACAAATCCCAATGAAAACCGCCGTCCGTCCCCCCGTTCGTGTCCTCGTGGTTGATGATAGCGAACTTGTGCGACGCGGGATCATGGCGGTGCTCAACGCACATGGCGGGGGCCAGATCGAGGTCGTGGGCGAAGCCGGCACCATGGCCGCCGCGATATCCGAATGCGCCCGTTTGAGGCCCGACGTCGTGCTGCTCGACATCCGTCTGCCCGACGGCACCGGGCTGGAGGCCTGCCGCACGATCCTGCAACGCCAACCGAAGGTGCAGGTGCTGGTGTTGACCTCGTTTGCGAACGACAAGTTCGTCTACGAAGCGGTGACCTCCGGTGCGCACGGCTACATCATGAAGGAAGTCGCCCC
>JBAIXJ010000739.1:0-11304 GCA_037916645.1 Opitutales bacterium
TGACGACCACCATTCCGTACCCATCGCCCGGGGCAAACCGGGAGATCCGATTCATTCTGCCCTGTTCGGAGAAATCGGTCACCAGCCACGGCAGATTCATGCGCACCGCCATGTCGATGTGATCCGCGCGGGAATGCCTCAGACCGTACAGCACGGCTTCCACCATCCCCGGGTACTCCTGCTGCATCTTGGCGTAGCTTGGGACGGCGTGCCCCATCATCTCCCACGATTTGCCTTCGCCGTGGGCGGCAAAGAACAGGATGAAGCACTCCGGCTCCGGCCGGCCCCGGAGGCCGGCATCAGCCAGGCGGCCGTTCGCGACCCGCAGCACCCGGCCGAACAGTTCCCGGCTGATCGGGCTCCTGGCATCGGCCCAGTCTGACATGCGCGCCGGCTTGCTGCGCACCTCCTCGTAGAATCGCACGCAATCCTCCGGCGTCAGCAGGCGGAACGCGATCCGGCGTCCGGACGTCGAACCCGTGCTGAAGAGGGCAAACGGACCCATCACCTCCGCCGGCTCGCCGCGGAACCGGTTTCCCTCGGAATCCTTCCACGTCTCGGATTTCGCGGAGGCCGGCGACCAGCCCACGGCGAGAATCGCCGCGACCACCCCTGGCGCAAGAAACCTGGCTCTTCGGAACATCGGGAATCCGCCGTCCGGATCAGACTGTAGGCCGACCGCGGCCGGGCAAGCCCGATCCCGCCGAAAGGATCAACGATGAAGATCGCCGTCAGCCCGCAATCAACAGTTCGAGCATCCGCCGGTCCAGCCTGTGTCCGCGGAAAGCTTCGTACCGGACATCCGCTCGTCCGCTGTCGATCGGGCCGAAGGCGCCCCGGAGATTCCACATCGCCCAGCCCCAGCCGGCTGCCTTCCAGAGCGCCAGCACGTCGCTCATCCAGGCCAGCGTGACTTCATGCGGCGTGCGGTTGAAGCATCCCCACTCCCCTACGTGAATCGGGACACCCCGTTCCACCACGGGCTGCCATTTGACGATCAGCTCCTGGCGGAGCTTTTCGCGGTCCCACGTCGCTCCCCGGTCATCGACCAGCGGCCACGTCGGCTTGCTGAAGGACTCGAACTCGCTCTTCGGTACCCAGGTGGCCGTGTAGTGGGTGACCGCCTTGGGGAGGTATCCGCGGGTGCTCTGCACCACACCGAGATCCTCGATGCCCGACACGGGGGTCTGGCCGATGTCGGCGCCGTCCGCGACGATCAGTCGGCCCGGACTTTTTTCCCGGATCGCTGCCACCAGCGTGCGTACGATTTCCACGTACCGTGCCTGGTCGGCCATCCACGGCGGCTCATTGAACAAGTCAAAGCTGAGCCGGTCGCTGGGAACGGCGCGATACCGTTCGGCGAAGAACTGCCAGTGATGCACCCCCGCCGCCAGCGCCCTCGCCATCGAGTCGCGGGGGCTGTCGAACAGCTGGTACGGCTCCGATTCACGTCCGTTGACACAATAGCCCGGGATGCGGTGGAGGCAGAGGTTGAGATGAATGCCGTGCTGGCGGCCCCACTCGACCGCTTGATCCACCGGCGCGAGGGCCCGTTCGTCGATCTTCATCCAGTCTCCCGGCTCGGACCAGACCCAATAGGACAGCGGGAGGCGCGCGAAATCGAATCCCCATTCGGCCATCCATTCGAAATCAGATTCGCGGAACGCTTCGCCGTGCCGGCCGCCAACCAGTTCGGTAAGGTTGAACCCGCGCCGCCGCGGTATCCGGGGCTGCTCGGGGCCGGACGGTTGCGGCCCGGCTTTGGCGCGGGCCCCCAGCAGCAGGCCGGCGGTCGCTGCCGCCGACCGGCCCAGAAACTCACGGCGATTCATGACGGAAATGGACGATGGCGATCAGGCTCCGCCGGCAGCGCTCGCTTCGGCCGGTTCATTGCGGTGGCGGTGCCGCCGCCGGTGCCCCGAGCACAACGCCGAGACGGTCGATCATCTCCATGCAGACCCGCCCGTTGTGGTACGGGCATTTCCAGAAGCTCACTTCGGGCTGGTAGCGCTGGACGCTGCCGTCCCGGTTCACCGCGCGATACCATTCTCCGTTCTTCCGGTCCAGCATGCGGCGCTCGATGAAATCCCAGCATCGCAGCGACGCCTGCAGGAAGCGCGGATCGCCGGAGAGCTGGAAGGCGTTGAAAAATCCGGTCGTCGCCTCGCACTGCTGCCACCACTCCTTGGTCGTGTCGGTCAACCCCTTGGGGCCGGCCTCCGACAGCAGACCGCCGTCGGCGTCCACACCCTGCGCCAGCGTCGCCGTCGCCACCGTCACCGCCGTCGCCTTCGCCTGCGCGATCTGCGCCGGATCGCCGGCGACCTCGGCCGATTCGGGCAGGAGCCAGCTCAATTCAATGTCGTGCCCGAACGAAATCGTCGTCGTCCGCGGAGTCCAGTCGGCGTCCTGGAAGAGCCACAGGTGGTGGTTCGCCGGATTCAGGATGCGCGTCATCACCACCTCGATGAGCTCGTGCAGGGCCCGCCGCAGCTCCGGATCCGGCCAGGCCCGCAGCAGGTTGGTGTATGCCTCCATGAGGTGCAGGTGCGCGTTCTGCGATTTCAGGCCCGGGGCGTTCATATGGGTCCGGCGCAGCCTGGTCTCCAGCGTCCAGTCCCGCCGGAAGCCCTCGAAATAGCCGCCGTGCGCCTGATCACGGCAGTGGGTCTCCAGGAGGTGGTAGAGGTCGATCGCCCGCTGGAGCGCGGTCTTGTCGCCCGTGGCCCGGTAATACTCGCTGAAGCCGTAGATTCCGAACGACTGGATGTAGAGCTCCTTCGCCGTCTGCTGTGGCTTCCCGTCGGCGGTGATGGACCAGAACAGCCCGCCGCTGTCCGGGTCCCAGAAATGCTGCACCAGATCCTCATACGCCCACCGGGCCATCTCCAGGTAGGCGGCGTCGCCGTAGCGGCGATAGGCGGCGGAATAGGTCCACAGCACCCGGGCCGGGATCAGCGCGCCCCGCGGGGCATTCTTTCTCACGGTGAGATCGCGGTTGACCTCGCCGTAGAAGCCGCCGTGCGCACGGTCCCGCGCGTGCTCCAGCCAGAAGGGCAGAATGTCCCCCCGCAGCTCGTGCTCGATCCGGGTGCGGTAGTCGCGCAGCACTGCGGCGCCGGTCGCCGGACCCGTTTCCACCACCGGAGCCGTCGCGGGCGGCGGCTCGGCGGCGCCGACGACCACCGCGCTCCATACGGCAAGGAGGAGACCAAGGCGCACAGTCATAGCTCGACCCGGGATTTGGCCGGATGTTTCAGCCGGCGGCGAGCACGAAACCGGCCAAGACGAAAAAGCTCCGCCGGGGCGCGGCCGGCCGCACCTCCCCGCCCTTCGCGGCTCCTCAGCCCAGCACCGCGACAATGCGCGATCCCTCCCGCAGGCGCTCCGCGGGGACCACGCAGCCGGACACGGCCTGGCCGTCGACGGTCAGTTGTTGCACGCCCCGTGATACGCCGGACGGATTTCTGACCTCGATTTCCACGGTGTGGCCGCGAAACCGGCGGCGCATCGTGAAACCGGGCCAACTCCGGGGCAGACACGGATCGATCCGCAGGCCGCCGGTCTCCGGCCGGATGCCCAGCAGCCAATGCGTCGCGGCATAATAGCTCCAGGATGCGGTGCCCGAGAGCCACGGGGTGCGCGCCCGGCCCTCGTTGGCGTTGTAGCGCGAGTAGGTGGTCTGGCAGTGGACGTAGGGCTCGATCTGCCGGAGTTCGGCCCGGTCGTTGTAGGCCGCCGGCATGAAGGCCCGGTAGTACTCATAGGCCTGGTCGCCGTTGCCGAGCATGACCTCGGCGATCACCGCCCAGCTTTGGGTGTGCGAGAAGATGCCGGCATTTTCCTTGATGCCGTTGTTGAAGAGCGTCGCCTTCATGATTTCCGGGTCGGCGTGCACGAACGGCGGCGCGCACAGCATGGTCCCGTACGGCGTGGCCAGCCGGTCCTTCACCGTCTGCATGCAGACGCGCGCCTGATCGGTCGTCGCCGCCCCGCTCATCACGGCCCACACCTGGGTGTTCACGTACACCTGGCCTTCCGGGAAGTTTTTGGTTCCGTACACGGTCCCGTTCTCCCCGATCGCCCAGATGAACCACGACCCGTCCCAGCACACCTGCTGGATCTTCGCCTGGATCTTTTCCAACTCGGCTTTGGCCCAGTCCGCCTCCGCGCGCAGCCCGAGCTGGGTCGCGATGCCCGCATAGACGTCCAGACCGAGGCGGACCTGGAACGCCACGAAGACGCTTTCGCCGCGATACCCGAGGCGGATGCAGTCGTTCCAGTCGGCGGCCAGGCCGCACGGCAGGCCGTGGCGCCCGGTGCGCGCGAGATTGAATTCCAGGGCTCGGCGCAGGTGCCCGAGCACGGTGGCCTCGCCGTGGTCGGCGAACGGCAGCACTGTCTGGTAGAACGCAAGGTCGCCCGTCTCCGCGACATACGCCGGCACCGCGTTGAAGAACCACAGGCAGTCGTCGGAGCGGTACTCCTCGTCCCGGGGCGGCCGCTCCTGGCCCGGACGGTGGGAGAAGGGCTTGATCACCGGGATGGCGCCGCCGTTGGCGAGCTGCCCCGTCAGCATCAACTCGAGCCGCGGCTTTACGCGCTCCCGCAGCAGCGGGATCGCGCCCAGGAGGTCCTGCACGGTGTCGCGGAAGCCGAGCCCGTCGCGCTCGCCATTGTAGATCAGCGACGCGGAGCGGGACCACGCGTAGGTGATGAGCGCGTTGTAGGCGTTCCAGACGTTGACCATGTGATCGAAGTCCGCGTCGGGCGTCTTCACCTCGATCGTCTGCAGGTCCCCGTGCCAGGCCTCCTTGAGGCGCCGGAACTCCTCGGCGCAGCGTTCGCCGGAGCCGAACTCCGCCACGGTGGCGTGGCCGTGCGACGCCGGCGTGCCCAGCCCCAGCAGCACGCGCAGTTCCCTGGTCTCGCCCGGAGCGAGCGCGAGATCCGCCTGCAGGGTGCCGCACACGTTGTCGCCCTCGGCGAGGAAACCGGTCAGCCGCCCCTCGCGCTGGACCAGCGCCTCCGGCGCGGCGTACCCGCCATAGACGCCGAGGAAACGCTCCCGCACCGTCTCGCACCCCGCCAGCGGCGCGCCGAGGAGCGTCATCCAGGTGCGGTTGCAGCCGGTGAGGTCCCGGCCGCTCCAGGCAATGTTGGGATTGCAGGTAACGCCCAGCATGCCGTCGTCGAGCACCGCCTTCGTGATGAATTGCGAGTACTGCAGGTTGACGAGGTCCTGGTAGGTGTCCCACAGGTTGGCGAATTCGCAGTAGGTGTACACCGAGAGGGCGCGCGGCCGGTCCGACCGGTTCGTGACCCGCAGACGCCAGTATTCGAAGGCCTGGCCGATTGGCACAAAGTAGAGCGACTCCGTGCGGACGCCCTCGTATTCGCTCTCGATCTGCGTGTAGGCGGTGCCGTGCCGGCACACGCTCTGATAGCGATCCAGCGGCTTGCCCACCGGCTGCCACGCCGCCGACCAGAAGTCGCCGGAGGCGCGGTCGCGGAGGTAGAAATACCGCCCGGGTTGATCGAGCGGCATGCTGTTGAAACGCAGGCGCAGGAAGCGGCCGGTCGCCGCGCTCTGGTAGAACGAATAACCGCCGGCGTGGTTGGTGATGATCGCGCCGTAGGCGGTGGATCCGAGATAATTGGACCACGGGCGCGGCGTATCGGGGCGCGTGATGACGTATTCGCGGGCGCGGTCGTCGAAGTATCCGTATTGCATGGCACGAAGACGGGAACTGAAGCTGGCGGGCTCGGCGGCCGCATCGTCCGGCCCGCCGCGACCGAGGCATGATCGCAGGTGACGCTGCCATGCCACGGGCCGCGGGCAAGGCGGAAACGGCCCCGGAGGAACCGGCGCCAGCCCGCGCGTGACACCGGCTGAAACGGCGCTGGGCAATCCGGGCCACGCTGATATGCTGGACCCCCCATTTGACGTCGTGATCGCCAACCTGGCCGCCCTGCTTGTCGTCCTGACCCTCGGGCTCCTGAGCCCGGGGCCGGATTTTCTGCTGGTTGTGAAGAACAGCGTCGGCACGACGCGGGCCTACGCACTGGGCACGGTCGCCGGCATCGCCACCGGCCTGGCCGTGCAGATGGTGGTCATCTCGCTGGGGTTCGTGGCCGCGCCGCCGCCGGTGCTGCTGGGCGTCCGGCTGGCCGGCGCCGTCTTCCTCGCCTACCTCGGCCTGCGGGCCCTGCTCGCCGGCCCGGCTCCGGACGGCGCCCGGGCGGCCGCGCGTTCGCGGCCAGGAGCCCGCACCGGCTATGCGGAGGGACTCCTCTGCAATCTGACCAACCCCAAGGCGTTTCTTTTCTTTGTCAGCGTTTTTGCCGGGGTCCTGCGGCCGGATTCCGGGACGGCGTGGCGGATGATCGTGCCGGTGGCCGTCGTGATTCACGGCGCGACCGCGTGGAGCCTGGTGGTGGCTGCGGTCCGCTCGCCCCCCGTCGCGCGGCGGCTGGACCGGGCCCAGCACTGGCTGCGCCGCGCGTTTGGCGCCGTCCTGATCGGCTTCGCGGGCGTGGTGCTGTGGGAAGTCCTCGGCCGGTGATCCGACGTCAACCCAGGATCGCCACGATCCGGCTTCCCTCCCGGAGGCGTTCGAGCGGAACCAGGTTGCCCAGAACGGTCCGGCGATCGACGGTGAGGCTCTTGATCCCCTTCGACACGCCCTGCGGGTTCTTCACCTCGATCCGGAGGTTCAGGCCCCGGAAGTTGCGGCGCAGGCTGAAACCCGGCCAGCTTTTCGGGATGCACGGATCGACGCGCAGGCCGTCCAGCTCCGGACGCACGCCGAGGATCCACTGGACCGCGGTGTGGTAGCTCCACGACACCGTGCCGCTGAGCCATGGCACGCGGGATTTGCCGGCGTTCCGGTTGCAGGGCGCATAGGTGGTCTGGCAATGGACGTAGGGTTCGCTCTCGCGGAGTTCGGCGCGGTCGTTGTAGGCCGCCGGCATGAAGGCGCGGTAATACTCGTAGGCGCGATCTCCGTTGCCCAGGAGCGCCTCGGCGATCACCGCCCAGCTCTGCGTGTGGCAGAAGATCCCGGCGTTCTCCTTGATCCCGTGGTTGTAGACGACGCCGCCCATCACGGTCGGCGGCGTTTTGGTGAAGGGGGGCGCACTGAGCATGATGCCGTACGGCGTGGCCAGGCGCTCCTTGACCGCGTTCATCGCGCTGCGCGCCTGTTCCGGCGTCGCGGCGCCGCTGATCACGGCCCAGACCTGCGTGTTGATGTAGATCTGCCCCTCCTCCTCCTGTTTCGAGCCGTACCGGCGGCCGTCCTCGCCGATGGCCCACAGGAACCACTCCCCGTCCCACGCCGCGCGCTGGATGCTGGCATCGAGCTTCGCCAGTTCGCCCCGCGCCCACGCCGCCTCGGCCGGCAGGCCGATCCGATCCGCGATCCGCGCGTACGCGTCCAGGCCGTACCGCAGCTGGAAGGCCACCATGATGGACTCGCCGTGATAACCCATCTTCACGCAGTCGTTCCAATCGGCGCGCAGGCCGCACGGCAGGCCGTTCCGGCCCGAGCGCTCCAGGTTGAATTCCAGCGCCCGGCGGAGGTGCCCCAGCACCGGGGCCTCACCCTGGTCGGCGTAGGGCAGCACCCGGCGGTAGAAATCGAGGTCGCCCGTTTCCGCCACGTAGTCGGGCACGGCGTTGAGGAACCATTGACAGTCGTCGCTGCGATACTCCTCGTCGGGCGGCGGCTTTTCGTGGCCGGGCCGGTGGCTGAACGGCTTGACCACCGGCAGGGCGCCGCCGTTGGCCACCTGGCCGGTCAGCATCAGCTCGAGGCGCTCGCGGATTCCGGATTTCAGCAGGGGCGTGACGCCGAGGAAATCCTGCACGGTGTCGCGAAACCCCAGCCCGTCGCGTTCGCCGTTGTAGATCAGCGAGGCGTGCCGCGACCAGGTGTAGGTGACCAGCGCGTTGTACGCATTCCACACGTTGACCATGTGGTTGAGGTCGGCGTCGGGCGTCTTGACCTTGATCGCCTCGAGCAGCCCGTGCCAGTGCGCCTGCAGCTTCGCGAGTTCCTGCGCGCAGCGTTCAGCGCTGCCGAACTCGGCCACGGCCGCCCGCCCGTGGGATTCCGGGGTGCCGAGGCCGAGCATGACGATCAGCTCCCGCGTCTCGCCGGGCGCCAGGGCGAGCTCGCACTGCAGCGTCCCGCAGCCATTCTCCCCCTCCGCCAAGAATCCGGAACAGCGCCCTGATGCCACCGCGGCCGGATTGGCGTAGGTGTTGTAGATCCCGCCCAGGAACCGCTCGCGCACCGTCTCGAAGCCGGCCAGGGGCGCGCCGAGGAGCGTCATCCACGTGCGATCGCAGCCTTCCAGGGTCCGGCCGTCCCATGGTTTGTACGGGTGCGACGCCATGCCCAGCATCCCGTCGGCTGTCACCTCGGCCTTGATGATGAACTGGGCATACTGGAGGTTGTAGAGGTCGTTCGGCATGTTCCAGCAGCTGGCGAACTCGCAGTAGGTGAAGAGCGCGAGGCGGCGCGCCCGTTTCGTCTTGTTGGTGACGCGCAGCCGCCAGTACTCGAACGCCTGGCCGAGGGGGACGAAATACGTGGATTCCGTTTCGATCCCGGAATAGCGGGAGATGATCGTCGTGTAGGCGGTGCCGTGACGGCACTCCGACTTGTACCGGGCCAGCGGCTTTCCCACCGGCTGCCACGATGAGCTCCAATAGTCCCCGCTGTCGCCGTCCCGCAGGTAGAAATAGCGGCCCGGCTGGTCGGCGGGCACGGCATTCGATCGGAGGCGGAGGAAGCGGCTGTTCATCGCGCTGCGATAGAAGCTGTAGCCGCCGGCGTTGTTGGTGATGATCGCCCCGTATTCGGTCGAACCGAGGTAATTGCTCCATGCCCGTGGCGTGTCCGGGCGGGTGATCACATACTCCCGGGCCGCATCGTCGAAATAGCCGTAGTTCATGGTAATGCTGAGGATCGCTGGACTCTCAACCCCCGCGGAACGGTCACCGGGAGTCAAGTCAATGGAATGCGGGGGTCCCGGCGGCCGAATCCCGGAACCGGCCGCCCGCGTTTCCGTCCTTACAGCAAATCCGCCGCCAGCTCGGCCAGCTTGGAGCGTTCCCCCTTGGTGAGCTTCACGTGGGCGGAGATGGGCTGGCCCTTCATCCGGTTGTGGCAATAGACGAGCCCGTTGCTGCGCGAATCGACGTAGGGATTGTCGATCTGCGCCGGATCGCCGATGAGCACGATCTTCGAGCCTTCCGAGATGCGGGTGATGACGGTTTTGACCTCGTGGGGGGTGAGCTGCTGGGCCTCGTCGAGCACAAAGAAGCGCCGCGCGATCGAGCGGCCGCGGATGAAGCACAGGGCCTCGATCTCGACCAGGCCGTTCTTGATCAACCGCTCGTAGGGCTTGACCGCGGCGCCGTTGGGATGGCCGTTGACCGCGGGATGATTCGAGTTCTGCAGCGACGCCTCCTCGAGTTTCTTTCGCTTCCTGCTGGCCTTCTTCCCGATGAACTGGGGCTCCTTGGGCGGCTTGGAGGGCATGAGCACTTCGAGCGCGTCGTAATACGGCTGGAGCCATGGCCGCATCTTTTCCTCCAGCGAACCGGGCAGGAATCCCAGATCGCGCCCCAGGGCGATCACGGGGCGCGTGATGGCCACCCCATCGTAGCGCCCGTGTTCGTCGCAGACCTGGTGCAGGGCGCACGCCGTGGACAGCAGCGTCTTGCCGGTGCCGGCTTTGCCGAAGCAGGTGATGAGCGTGATGCTTTCATCGAGCAGCGCATCCATGAAGAACTGCTGCTCCAGGTTGCGCGCCCGGATGGGAATGCCCCCGGGGGCCTTCACGTATTCCGGCACGCGCAGCCGTTTCACCACGCCGGCGCCATGATGCCGGGCCGGCATGGTCTTGCCCTCCGATGACACGAGCAGCAGGTATTCGTTGATCGCCAGCGGCCGGGCCGTCTCGGCCTCGAGGGCAAACTCGCCCTCCGAAGCGAAACGCTGCAGCTCGTAGATGCTGACGGGAATGCGCCGGTAGGAGTCCTCATCGGGGTTCTCCGGCACCTTGTCGTTCAGGTAATCCTGCGACTCGAGACCGACCGCCCGGGCCTTCAGCTGGACGTTGACGTCCTTCGTCACCAGAATCGTCGGCGGGGGAAACGTCTCCTGGACAAAGAGGGCGCAGGCGATGATGCGGTTGTCCTTGTTGGACAGGTCCGGCAGGATGGCCAGCAGGCGTCGCATCGCGGGCGACGCGCTGTTTCCTTCGAGGAGGTCGCGGTTGATGATGACCGACAGCGTGCCCCCGTTGGGCAGCTTCACCCCTTCAAGCATGGTGCGGGAGTCGGGGAGCAATCCCTGCAACAGCCGATGAACGTGACGGGCGTTCCGGCCGCGCTCGGTCGACTGCTCGTTCTTGATGGCGTCGAGTTCCTCCAGCACCTCGACGGGAATCACCAAGTTGTTGTCCGCGAATTTGAAAATCGACTGCGGGTCGTGCAGCAGGACGTTCGTATCGAGGACGAAAGTCTTTACTTTCCCGGTAACCTTGAGCTGCGGTTGAGGGGCTCTCGCCCCGCTCAGGTGTTCCATCGATGTGGATATCTTGTGAAGAACTCTGTAAGTTTTTGCCAGTTTGTCGATACCCTATTCCAGCCGGGCGTGAACAACAAGTCGCCGGGCGGCAAAGAAGACCGGGTTTCCGCCGACGACTTTACCGCCGCATCACCCGGGCTCACGCGCAGGTTGGCTGGATCGCACCGCTCCAAAAAGAAGGCAGGCCGCCTACCCCTAAGCGGCCCGCCATTTGCTTTCTTTAGTTACCCCAATTCTCCCGCTAAGCGGGAGAGAGTGTAGCTATTGCACGTAATAAGACGGCTAACCGGGCGAAAGTTGCACGCTCGAGCGGTCATATAAGGAGTCCTTGTACTAGGAATGACTCGGGCCGACTCGCGGGGTCCCGTGCGGATGGTCCGGCGCTGCGACCGGACGCGGGTGCCCCCATCGCCGCACGAGATGCTCTGCAAGGTTTTGCATGCTCATCCGTTGAGTGCCCCTGCTCGGATCGCCCTCCCGAAGGCTGGGAACGACAGTGCAGCGCTCCGAATAATAGCGCCATAGCTCCTCGGCCAGTCCTGCGGCGGCCGCCCGTTCCTGATCCGCTTTCGCGGCATCTTTTGTCGCCTGTCGAACTTTGAGCTCCCAATGCTGTCTTTCCTCCGCGTGCCCAAGAACATAATCGAACAGCATCTGCTCGGCGCGGTTCAGGCTCATGACCGTGAAACTGTGAGGG
>JBAIXJ010000740.1:0-2660 GCA_037916645.1 Opitutales bacterium
TCGAGAAAAACCCGTTCCGCGGCGGCGCCGTCGCCCAGGTCGAGGACCACGCCGTGGAACCGCTGCCGCGCCGGCAGGCGGTCGGCGCGGCGGGAGGTCCCCCACACCTCCAGCCCGTCGGCCAGCAGCATTTCGGCAAAGGCCCGGCCCAGGCCCGTGCTGGCGCCGGTGACGAACGCGGTCCGGTAGTGGTCGGTGAGAGTGCTCACGCCTTGCGCAGCACGAGGCAGACGTTGGCGCCGCCGAAGCCGCTGCTGTTGTTCAGCACGACCTGCGGCGGCTGCGGGAGCGTGGCCCGGATGATGTTCAGCCCGTCGCAGGCCGGATCGAGGTTGACCAGGTGCGCCGAGCCCGGGATGAAGCCCTCGTTCAGGGCGATGGCGCAGAATGCCGTCTCCATCGCGCCGGCGAGCGAGAGCCCGTGCCCCGTCAGCGCCTTGGTGCTGCTGACGGCGGGCCGCGTGGCGCTGTTCCGAAAGATTGCCCGGAGCGCCCGCGCCTCGGAGATGTCGCCGATCGGCGTCGAGGTGGCGTGCGCGTTCACGTAGTCGATCGCCTCGGGCTCCAGCTCGGCCCGCCGGAGCGCGTTGTCCATCGCGGTGCGCAGGCCGGCCCCGTCGGGGTGGGAAATCGCCACGTTGTAGCCGTCGGACGCCTGCCCCCAGCCGCTGACCTCGCAATAGGTCTTTGCGCCCCGGCGTTCGGCCTCCTCCTCGCTCTCCATCACCAGCACCGTCGCCCCGCCTGTGCCCACAAACCCGTCGCGTCCGACGTCGAACGGCCGGGAGGCAAGCTCGGGATTGCTCTGGAGGGACAGCGCCCGCATGCCGGCAAACGGCAGGATGCTCTCCACGTTGCCGTCCTCGGCGCCGACCACGAACATCCGCTCCTGCCGGCGGAACACGATCTCGTCGTAGGCGAAACCGACGGCATGCGACGAGGAGGCGCACGCGGAGGCAAAGCCGGTGGAGGCGCCCTTGATCTTGAAGTGCGCCACCAGGTTGAAATTCACGGTGCCGGCGATCGACGCCACGATCCCCAGCGGCGAGCAGCGCATGACGCCCATCGTGTTCATCCGGTGCAGGTAGTAGCCGAGCAGGTGCGGCGATCCGCCCGAGGCAGCATACAGCCCGGTGGCGTCGTTGGAGACGTCGGCGTCCGTCAATTTGGCGTCCGCGATCGCGTCCAGCATGGCGCAGTACGAATAGAGCCCGTGGGGGGCCATGCCGCGCAGGATCTCCCGCTTGAGGGAGAACCGGCTCGGGTAGACCCAGTCCTCGCAATCATACGAGTCGGTGTCGTAGCCCTTGATGGTGCCGGCCACCTTGACCGGCACCTCGGCCTTCTGGAACGGCGGGTAGACCTCGAACCCGTGGCGCAGCTCGCGCAGATTCTGCGACACGGCGGCCACGTCGTTGCCGATGCTCGTGACCAGCCCGATTCCGGTAATATAGACTTTCCTCATAGCGTGCGGCGCCGGTCCAGCCGGTCCGGGAGTCGGCCGGATGGTTCACGGCGGCACAAGCCCAACATGATTGGGGCCACAAGGTTGGGCGGTCAACGCGGGAACGCAAACGTCCCGCAACGACGGTCGGCGGCGGCGCCGGTCAGGCGTTGACCGCAGCCGGCAGCGGCGCGGTATCCCCGTTGGGGCCGGCCGTCTTGGCGGTCTCGACCGCGACCTCCTCCGCGTAGGCGAAGGTCAGCGTGATCTCCTCGGCGATGGCCGCCTTCTCCTGGCCGACGCGGATCGCGCCCTCGAACGTGGCGAGGGGCACTTTCATCCGCTTCGGCTTGATCGAGAGGCTGAGCACGTCGCCCGGCTTGCACATCCGGTGGCAGCGCACGCCCTCGCACGAGGTGAAAAAGATCGTCTGCGCATTCACCACCTTGCCGGGCTCGCCCGCGCCGCCCTCCAGCAGGAAGAGCACGCCGAGCTGCCCCAGGGCCTCGAGCATGATCGAGGCCGGCATCACGGGGTTGTCCTTGAAGTGCCCCTGGAGGAAGAATTCCTGGCCGCTGATGCGGTACTTGGCGCTGGCCCCTTGCGAGTTGACCGAGGCCTCGTTGAGGAAGAGGAACGGCGGCTGGATCGGCATGACCGAGGCGATCTGCTCGATCGGGAGGAACTTGGTCGGCCGCGGCAGCGGCAGGCCGCGCACCTTGCAGTCAATGAACTGCTTGACGTCGCCCAGGGTGCGCAGCTGGCGCAGCTCCTCGTTGTTGATCGACATCTGCAGCACGTCCTCCACCAGGATGACGATCTCCATCATCGTCAGCGAGTCGATGCCGAGGTCCTCGATCAGGCGCAGGTCGTCGTCGGGGTTCTTCAGCTTGGCGCGGAGGTCGGGCTCGACGTAGCGCTCGATGATGCCGAGCACGATGGCGGGCAGGTGCTCGGTGTTGCCGGTTTTCCGGAACTGGCACGCCGCCTCGTAGGTCGAAGCCGAGCACCGTTTCAGCGCCTCCCGCAGGTAGGCATCATCCTCCGCCGTAAACGGTTTCGGGGCAGCGACCACCGACCGAACGGGCCCCGGGCTTGATTCGACAGCTTGTGCCATGTTGCGCTTTTGTAAGTTATAGCCGTTCCCGCTGTAAACCCTAATCTTCCCCATCTTCGCGGCCGGGGAAAGAGCAAAGGCGGCGAATTTCCGGTGAAT
>JBAIXJ010000741.1:0-1636 GCA_037916645.1 Opitutales bacterium
AGCTGCTGGCCATCGCCGCCGCAGCGATAGAGGGCAAGCGCGACGACTACATCCGCCAGCTTCACGACCTCCGCGATTTCCATTCCCGCGAGGCGCGCCAGGTCGCTTCGCTCTCCGAGCGCGTGGAGCTGGACCGTTTCCTGGACGATCATTTCCAGGAACTCACCGAACTCGTCAAAGGCCTGGCCGTATTGGGCGAGCTGACGCCACGCTCGGTCGACGCCATTTCGGCGTACGGCGAGCGCCTCTCGAGCTACATCGTGACCCTCGGGTTCCGCCATTTCGGCGTGAAGGCCGAGCACGTGGATTCCCGCGACGTGATGGTCACGGATAACCGCCACACGCACGCCGCTCCCGATTTCGCGGAAACCGGCAAGCGCATGGCCGCGACCATTCCGCCGATCACCAAGAACGCCGTGGTCGTGATGGGAGGCTTCATCGGCGCAACGCGCGAAGGCGTCACCACAACCCTGGGCCGCGGCGGCTCCGATTACACCGCCTCCATCGTGGGCGCGGGGATCGGCGCGGAAGAGATTCAGATCTGGACCGACGTTGACGGCATGTTGACGGCCGATCCGACGATCCTCCCGGTCGGCCATCGCGTAAAGACGATCTCGTTCGCCGAAGCCGCCGAACTGGCGTACTTCGGCGCCAAGGTGTTGCACCCTGCCACCGTCGTCCCGGCCATGGAGAAGAACATCCCGGTGCTGATCCTGAACTCGCGCCGGCCGGAAGTGGAAGGCACGCGCATCGTGGCCGATGCGGTCCCCTGCGCCAATACGGTCAAATCAATCGCCTGCAAGCGCAAAATCGCGCTGGTCAATATTCACTCCACCCGGATGTTGATGGCGCACGGCTTCCTGCGCCGCATCTTCGAGGTGTTCGACCGCTATCAGACTCCGGTCGATATGGTGGCGACCTCGGAAGTAAGCGTTTCCCTCACCATCGACGACTTGAAGAACATGGAAGCCATTCTCTCCGAACTTCGCCAGTTCTCCGAAGTCTCGACCGAGCACCAGCAGGCGATCGTCTGCCTGGTGGGCGAGAATATCCGTTATACTCCAGGCGTGGCGCGCCGCGTTTTTAACGCGCTCGACGGCATCAATATTCGCATGATCTCCCAAGGGGCGTCGCTGCTGAACATCAGCTTTGTGGTGAGCGAGGCCGATCTGGTGCGCGCCGTGGCGGCGCTGCACGAGGAGTTCTTCGCAGAACTCGACCCGCAAGTCTTCGAGCGCAACGGAGCCGCCCATGCGTAACCGAGTGGGGCAGCCCCCCGGGTCTGCGCGGGTCCCCCAGGACCCGCTTCAGCGCGCGAAGGACGCTCTGAGAGAGGAAGACAAGGCCATACGCTATTGCCCTCCCCTAAGGGCCGATACCGCTTACAGCAAGGGCGGCCTGGGCGTCGCCCACAGGCTTGGTGGTCTGCCCTACTCGGCTTCTCGGCCGAAGGCCGGTCTGGACTGCGGACAAGATTGCAGCCCGTCAGGGCGAAAGAGAATAGCCCACGGCGCGAGCCGTGGGGTACGGGACCAACTACGGCCAAGCCCCTGGAAGGGGCTTAAGCGGGTCTTTCGCCCCCATCCGGGGGCTCCTGAGCGACCGCCTCTGAACCCACGGCTCGCGCCGTGGGCTA
>JBAIXJ010000742.1:0-2899 GCA_037916645.1 Opitutales bacterium
GATGCCGGACGCGCTGGTGCGGCAGCTGCCGTACATCAAGTCCGTCACGCGGGCGATGGGCCTCGCCGGCGTCGAGAAGGCGGGCGTGGAGTCCGATGACCTGCTTGCGTCGCAGGCGGCGCACTTGGCCGCGCAGGGGCACGAGGTCGTAATTGTGAGCGCCGACAAGGACTTCGCCCAGATCGTCGGCAACCGCATCACGATCCTGCTGCCGCCGCCGTCCGCCAACCCGAAGCTCGGCTGGCGGCGGCTCGACGCCACCGGGGTGAACGAGAAATTCGGCGTGCCGCCGGTGCAGATCGCGGAGTTCCTGGCGCTGGTGGGCGACGCGTCGGACAACATTCCCGGCATCGAGGGCGTCGGGCCGAAGACGGCGGCGAAATGGCTGCAGCAGTACGGGAGCCTCGAGGCCATCATCGCGCACGCGGGCGAGCTCAAGCCGGAGCGGTTCCGCGAATCGGTGCGCGCGCTTTCGGATCTGATCCGGCGCAACCTGAAGCTCACGACGCTCAACCTGAGCCTGCCGACGGTGGCCGCCGAAAAGCCGGCGGCCGACGCGGGCGAGCTTTTCCGGCTGCTCGGGGAGCTGGAGATGAAGGGCACGCTCGCCGAGGCGCGCACCCGCTACGCCCAGGCGGAGCTGTTCTGAGCCGACGCGGCCGCCGCAGCGCCCGCGGTCAGCGGCCTTCCTGCGAAATGCCCTGCGGGTCGAAGATGTAGCCGACGCCGTGGACGGTGCGGAACGCGGTGAGCTCGATGTTGTGCTTCTTGAACAGTTCGCGGACCTTGACGATGTACTGGTCCAGCGAGCGGCTCCGCACGTCGGCGTGCAGGCCCCAGACGGAGTGGATCAGCGCCTTGCGGGTGATGACGACGCCCTGGTTGTTCTGGAGATAGGTGAGGATGCCGAGTTCCTTCCGGCCGATGGTCTCCACCACGCCGTCCGGGAATTCCGCCGAGAGACGCACCGGCGTGATCTTGACGCCGATGAAATCGTAGGGCTCGTCGATGATCCGCACGTTCTTGGTGATATTGAAGTCGGTGCGGGATTCGGCCCGGCGCAGGACCGCGTTGATGCGGGCCACCAGTTCGGCATAGCTGAAGGGTTTCGTGATGTAGTCGTCGCCGCCCATATCCAGAGCCTTGACTTTGTTCACCTCCAGCGTGTTGCCGGTGAGGAAGATCGTCGGCACGGACATGTCCTCGCGCTTGAGCTCCTCCATGAGGGCAAAACCCGATTGGTCGGGCAGGGTGAGATCGAGCAGCATCAGGTTGGCGAAGTTGCGCTTGAGGAAGCGGAGCGCATGCGCGCAGCGATTGTAAACCTGCGTCTGCATGCCCGCTTCTTCGAGATGCTGGGCAATGAGTTTGGCGAGCTCTTCCTCGTCCTCGACCACCAGGATGAGCGGTTTGGGTTCCGCGCGCGCGGGCGGTGGCGTTTGCGATGCTGAAGCGGTGGGTTGCTCGGTCATGGGAGGCTGGGGCAACGGGCGTTAAGGAGATGGCGGCTGCTTACTTCCCCTTTTTTACAAATGCTCGGAACTTTGTCAAAGGAAACTGCGGGGCGTCCGCTCGCGGGGGGCGGGCGTGGGCGACCGGGGCAAACGTGCCTGCGGCAGACGAGTTTGGGCTTGAGTGTTCTTGACCCTGCGTGTCCTTTGGCCGCGTGGCTGAGAAAACTCCGTTGCTGATGGTGGGTTTGCCGAAGGGCAGCCTTGAGGAATCAACGCGTAACCTGTTTGCGAAGGCAGGTTTCAAGATCACCGTGAGCTCGCGCTCGTACCGGCCGGTGATCGACGATCCGGAACTGGACTGCCGCATGGTCCGGGCCCAGGAGATGAGCCGGTACGTCGAGCACGGATTCTTTGACTGCGGCCTCACGGGCCAGGACTGGATCCAGGAAAACGAGTCCAAGGTAGTCGAGGTGTGCGACCTCATTTACAGCAAGGCTTCGACGCAGAAATCGCGGTGGGTGCTGGCGGTGCCGGAAGACTCGCCGGTGAAAAAGGCCGAGGATCTGGCGGGCAAGCGCGTGGCGACGGAGCTCGTGGGCACGGTCCGCCGGTATTTCGCCGCCAAAAAGGTGAAGGTGGAAGTGGAGTTCTCCTGGGGGGCGACCGAAGTAAAGGTGCCCGACCTGGTCGACGCGATCGTGGACATCACCGAGACCGGCAGCTCGCTGCGCGCGAACAAGCTGCGGATCGTGGACACGCTGATGACCACCAACACCAAGTTCATCGCCAACGAGGCGAGCTGGGCCAATCCCGCCAAGCGGCGCAAAATCGAGATCATCGCCATGCTGCTCACGGGCGCGCTCGAGGCGGAGAACAAGGTCGGCCTGAAGCTGAACGCCCCCAAGGCGAGCCTCGACCGCCTGCTCAAGACACTGCCCGCCCTCCGCAACCCGACCGTCTCCCCCCTGGCGTCGCCCGACTGGGTGGCGCTGGAGACCATCATCGACGAGAGCGTCGTCCGCGAAATCATTCCGCAACTCAAGTCGCTCGGCGCCGAGGGCATCATCGAGTACCCGCTGAACAAGGTGGTGTATTGAGGCGGGCGGCTGCGGGCTTGCGCCACCCCCAATCTTCCCCGACGCTGGGGCAGCTCACGCCGCCATGAAGGTCACGCTCGGCCTCCTCCAGCACGCCTGCGCCGCCGACCCCGCGGTCAACCTCCGGAAAGCCCTGGCGCTGGCCGAGCGGGCGGCCCAGCGCGGCGCCCGGATCATCTGCACCGAGGAGCTGTTTCGCAGCCGGTATTTCTGCCAGGCCGAGGACTACGACAACTTCGCGCTCGCCGAGCCGGTTCCCGGTCCGACCACCGCGGCGTTTCAGGACCTGGCGCGGAAACACCGCGTGGTGGTGGTCGCCTCGCTGTTCGAGCGGCGCGCGGCCGGGCT
>JBAIXJ010000743.1:0-1741 GCA_037916645.1 Opitutales bacterium
GCTCGTGCCGTCGAGGATCGTGTCCGCACTGCCGCCGCGCGGCGTGGCCGGACCGTACAGCGGATTCCGGCCCCAGGCCGGCAGCGGTCCGATGGCCGGCGCCCGGAGGTTGAAGTCGGCGAGCCAGCGCAGGCCGGAGAGATCTCCCGGCGCATTTTCGTCGTCCTGTCCCATGCGCAGGCCCGCCCGCACCGGCGCGCCGAGCACGGGCGCCACGCCGGTAGCTTCGGACGCCGCGCCCGCGCCGCCCGTCACCTCCTGCAGGCGTCCGCCGTCGCCCAGCAGGAGATCAAAGCCCGCCGGTCCGGCCGCCGCCCGGACCTGCATCTCCGGCGCGGACGGGTCGGCCTCGACGCCGAGTTCGCGGTACGCCCGCGCGTCCGGCGAATAGCCCGGCGCGAGCTGCACGCCGGCGCCGATCTCATACGGAACTTCACTTCCGGCCGGCAGCGCAAACACGCGCGCCTCGCCGGGACGGAAGGCCGCCTGCCGGATCACAAACTGCGGATCCTCCCCCAGCAATGCCGCCGGCGTTCCGGATGCGAATGCCACCTCACTCCCCGCCGGCGGATTGCGCAATTCGAGTTCCCCGCCCTGCCGCCACACCAACCGATAGTCGGCCGCCGCCAGGCTGACGTCATAGGGGTTGCCGAGCACCGCCATGGGCTGGAGCAACAACCGGAATCTCCCGTTGCTGCGGTCTGCGCCCCACACCACCTGAAACAGGAGCACCAGCGGATGCACCCCATGCTCCGGCGGCTGGTGGGCCCGGGGCGTGATCTGCCATCCGTCGTCGACGGGGTCCGCCCGCAGCTGGCAATACGAGCGCACAAGATCCCACGCCGGTCCGCCGGCAAACAGTTCGCCGGCCGGCTCCGGCGCCCCCGGGACGAGCCCGCGGGTGAGGTCCTTCTTCAGGCCTCCGTTGTGCGCGTCCGCGATCACGCCGAGAGACGACGCGGTCAGGTCGCGAAAACCGTCCCGCAGCGCGGCCAGGCTGAAGTCCTCGTGGACGTACGGCACCTGGTTCAGGACTGTGACCCGGCCGATCCGATCGCGCAGCGCGGCGCCGGCGGCCGTGTCGCCCTTCGCCCCGGCATAGGCGGCAAAAGCCGGGGCGAGCTGCTCGACGCCGGATTGCTGCGCGGACATGAACTCCACCGCCTGCTCCAGGGTTCCGGGAGCGGCGCCAGCCGCCGCGTTGACCAGGTTGAACTTTGCCTTCACCCCCTCATCGCCGACCCACCACGCATAGTGCCCCACGACGCGCGGGCCGTCCCACCCCGGCAGAAGCGCGGCGCGGAGATCCTGCCGCCGCACCTTGATGCGTTCCGCCGGGGAACCCGTCGCGGCGCGCAACAGCCACACGGCATCGTTGTCCGGCGCCGGGTCGGCCACGGGCGCCGCCTCCGGCGTGACCGCCAGGGGCTGCCCCTCGTTGCCGCTCACCAGCCATGTCAGCACGCCGGGCCCGGGGCCCCAAACCCCCGTCCAGTACGGATTGCCGGCCGACGCGGCCAGCAGGTCCGCCCGCGCGGTCACGCGCCGGTCGGGGCCGGCAAAGGCCTGCAACCGGCCGGCGGCGAGCTGCAGCGCCAGGAGGGCGTTCCGCCGCGCCTGCTCCTCCTGCTGGGTCTGCCCGGCGATGGCCGATTCGACGCGCACCAGCGTCGCCAGGCCCAGCAGCAGGGCCATGACCAGCGCCAGCAGGGCCAGCGTGATCAGCAGCGCAAAGCCACGG
>JBAIXJ010000744.1:0-1539 GCA_037916645.1 Opitutales bacterium
TCCCCGCGCTGTGGGTCGATGGTCCGACGCTGCGGCACTAGCAACCCCGCGCCGGGCCGCGCGGGCCGCCCTCCGGAACCCCGCCCCCCGATGAAATCCATGCTGCCCCTGCTCGGGCTGGCGCTGCTGCTCGCCCGCGCGCCGCTCGCCGGCCAGTTGCTGAAGCTTCCGCCCGAGGAGGCCGCGCGCGCCAATGCCGCGGGCGAGCAGCGTCTGGCCTACGCCGCCACGAAGGACTACCGCCCCTACGACAGCGAGGTGGCGGACCTCCGCAAGCGCGCCTCGGAACTGATGCAAAAGAAGGACTACGAGGGCGCGCTCGACACCGCCGAACGCGGACTGGCCCGCGACCGGTTCAACCTCCAGTTGCTCATCGTGAAGTCCGCGGCGCTCCAGGTCCTGGGCGACCCGCCCAAGTCGGACGAAACCCGGCAGCAATGGATGGCGCTGATGGATTCCATCCTGACGAGCGGCGACGGCCGGTCGTTCGCGACGGCGTTCAAGGTCATCACCGTCGACGAGGAATACGCCGTCCTCCAGGTCCTGCGCATCGCGCAGGGCAAACAGGCCCTCGTGGAGCACGACGGCGGCAAATTCGACGTCCTCACGGTCAAGGACCCGGATTCCGGCAAGGAATTCGACCTCTACTTCAATGTCGATCTGCCCGTCAAATGGCTGAACGCCTCGTTCGCCGGGTCCGGAGCGAAGCCCGCAACGCCGCCGTCCGCGACCACCCCGAAGGACAAATCCGCCGCCCCGGGGACGGCGCCGGGCAAGGCGACGCACTGAGTCTGGCGGTTTGCAGCTGTGGGGCGGGGTCGCCCAACCCCGCCGGACCTTCGATTTTCGGGATACGGCTCAGCTCGCTGTAGTCCCGCGCTGCGGGACGTAGGCGGGCGACCGCGCCCAACAATCTTCCGGGTCGGGTAACGACCCAGGTGCCTATCCAGGCGCCATTCGCCTTCATGCCCGCTACCGTCGGGCTAATACTCCGCAGGGATCGGCCCGGCTCCGGCGTTACACTTCCCACACTTCCTTGCCCTGGCCGGACACACCCGGGAAACTTCCATCGATCATGAATGCCACGAACTGGTCGGCCCATCTTTTGCCGACGGGCGCCGTCTTTCGCTTCAGCCGCGGCGCCGCGCTCCTCGCGGCGCTGCTGTCTTTTCAGCCGGTTTTCGGCGAAACCGCGCCGCCTGCCGTGCCGGCGGAAATCGACGGCCGCTGGATCGGCGAGGCCCGCCAGGGTCCCGGCTCCACGTTCGTCGCGTTCGAGTTCCAGCGGCGAGCCGACGGCCGCGTGCTCGCTCGCCTCTCGCTGCCGGACATCAACGCCTACGGCATGCCGGTCGGCTGGGTGACTTTGGCGGACGGCAAGCTGGCGATCCGCGAGTACGGCATCCCTCTTGACCTCAAGGACGGCGTCCTGACCGGCAACATCTACCTCCCGGACCTGAAGTTCTCGGTGCGACGCTCCACGGACCCGCTGCCCGCCGAACCGGAACTGCCGGCGGTGGGAACCGGTCCCGCCGCCGC
>JBAIXJ010000745.1:0-3569 GCA_037916645.1 Opitutales bacterium
GCCAAGCACGGAAGCGACGAGGGTCTGCGGCAGCCCCGGCTGTTGGACAAGAAGATCGGGGTGTTGGGCGAGGGCACCGATGGCGTCGAGCAGGATCGCCTCGGCGCCTTCCGGGGTGAAGAGATTCTTCGCGGTGAGCTGCCGCGCGCTCGCGGCAGCGGCGGCCAGCAGATCGTGGAGCCAGGGTTGATTCTCGAGGCCGGGCTGCCGGTCGAGATTGTCGGCCACCACGCCGATGATGGCATCCGTGAGCCGGCAGACCGTGTCGCCGGTGAGCAGCTTGGCGTCGGGGATCAGCGCGAGCTGCTGGACCGCGGCCTTGAGCACGCCGCCCAGGAGGGGATTCGCCCCGGCGAGGATGAGGTCGCCGTGGCGGTCGACGGAGGAGAGGCCGGCGCGGAGCAGATCGCCCCAATGGGCGTTGAAGAATTCGCGGAAATCCGGCTTGGCGGCATCCTGCACCAGCGGGGCGGCGGCGCTGAGCACGTCGGCGGCGACGAGCTGGAACGGCGCGGACTGGTTGTCGTCGAGCCGGTCGCCGGCGACGAGCAGACCCTGGGCGAGGAGCGCGCCGAAGCCTTCGCCGTGGACGAGGCCGAGGAGGTACTCGTCGGGCTGGGGCGCGGCCTTCCGGGCCTGGGCGAGGGCGTCGAGCACGCCCTCCAACCAGGGGTTGCTGGCGGGATGCTGCTCGGCGACGTCGAGCCCGGCATTGAGCACGGATTTCAGGGCGGCCTGGAGGATCGGGTTCCAGTCCTCGAACGAGTCCCAGTCGGGCTCGGCGAGGCGCTGGAGCACCGTCTGCGCGAGGCCGCGGAGCCGTTCGTCGCGGACGATGACGGCGGTGTTCTCGGCGCCGAATTCGAGCAGAGTGTCGGCGACGGCGAGAGCCATGCGGGCGTTGTAGCCGATGGCGCGGTTGTCGCTGCCGGCCCCGATGGCGAAGGCGGCGATGCGGACGCCGGGGTCCTTCCAGTCCAGGCCGGGGAAGGCACCCTGGAGCTTGGCAAGGTAGGCATCGTCGGGATTGGCCAGCAGGCCCGTGTCGGGGAAGTATTTCTTGAAGAGCGGGCCGAAGGCGGCGGTCGGCTGGGGGAGGGCGACCTCGGCCTGCAGGGTGGCGCGGTCGGCGCCGAACGGATCCGGCTGCCGGCCGGCGGTGCGCGCGAGTTCGTCGCGCATGAGTTCCAGGCAGGCGTGGAGGTCGGGCGTGGCGACCGGGGGCAGCTGCAGGACGAGGTCGGACTGGACGGCGGTGCGCTCGGCAGCGAGGAGGTCGAGCCGGGCGCCCAGCTTGAGCAGGTGCCGCACGGCCGAGACGATGAGCGAGGCGGTGCCGGGGAGGATCATGGGGATGGGCCGGCTAGATGACCGTGCCGGTGCGGGCCGCCTTCTCGAGGTGGCCGCAGTAGAGTTTCATGCTGTGGTCCTTGACCGTGGTCTGGACGGCCTGCTTGAGGTCGCCGAGGGCGTTCGTCGCGAAGTTGAGGAAGCGGTACCAGTAGCCGATGTCGCGCTGGAGGCGTCCGGACTCGTCGATGTAGACGATGTCGCTGACATGCTCGTACTGCAGCGCGCGCGGCGGCACCCGGGTGACGAGATCCTCGTCGTTCACGAAGCGGTAGGAACGGCCCTGGAACTCGCCGTCGAAGGCCTGCACGAATGCCGCGTCGCCGACGCGCGGGCTGCCGAACGTGTGCACCGTGTGGATGGGGCAGGCGGTGTCCGGGCGGCGGGCGAAACGCAGGGCGGCGAGCGTGGCGAGCGCGGCGCCGAGGCTGTGGCCCGTGACGTGGAACAGCACCCGCCGGCTCTTCAGTTGCGCGCTGAGCGCATCAAGGCGGGCGGCGACGGACGCCAGGGCCTGGGCGAAACCGTCGTGGACCTGGCCGGGCACGCCGGAGGCGGCGCCGTCGACGAGCTTGAACTCCGCGTCGGTCACCCAGTCCTGGAGCTTCTTCTCGGTGCCGCGAAAGGCCAGCACGGCCACGCCTTCGGCCTGCGCGAGGAACCCCTGGGTTTCGTCCACGTTGAGGTATTCCACCAGCTTGAAGCCGTTCTGTCCGAGCCACTGGCCGAGCGCGGCCGGGTCGGTGTCGTAGGCGTGGTCGGCAAACTCGGCGAGCCAGTAGGCGCGGGCCACGGAGAAGTCCGTGCCGGGATGCGCGAGCGCGTCGGCGGCCGCAGGCAGCGGTCCGGCGGCGCCCAACGCGGCGGCCAGGACGGTGGTGGCCGGGCCGGCCGGGGGAGGACCGCCCGGGGCCGGCGGACCGGCGGCGGCCTCGGCAGGGCCGCGGTCACCGGCGGTTTTCTTCTTTTCGGCGTCCGAGCCCGCGGAGGTGCGGAGCTTCACCAGGCGGCCGAGCAGGTCGAACCAGAAGGGGGCCCCGAGGCACACGGCGAACGCGCTGACGAGCAGGCCGGCCAGCTTCGCCAGGTACGCGGCGAGGCCGGGCGCCGCGTCGGGGCGATCGGGCTTCGAGATGAAGTTGTCGCGCCACACGGGGGCCCAGCCGAGGGGGAAGCCGATCTTGGTGAGGTCGCGGAGCTGCCCGACATCCTGCTTCAACTGCGCCTTCAGGCCGGCGTCGTCGGCCACGGGCGCGGGCCGGCCGTCGGCGGGCGTTTTCTCCTGCACCAGGGCGTCGGCCTGCTGCGCGACCTGCGCGCGGAGGGTCGGGCTCTGGTAGAGCACGTTGGCGATACGCACGGCGTCGCAGTTGAGCCCGACCGCGAGCACCACGCCGATGATGAACAGGGCCTTTTGCGTCTGGCGGCGATAGACGCCGCTGGTGCGGGTCATGGCCTCGTCGTACCACTTGGCCACGGCCGCCTTGAGGGCGGCGCCGCAATCGGCGGCGTCGGGCGGCACCTGCCGGAGCAACGCCAGGAGGCGGTCCTGCAGATCATTGTTGGGGCCCGCCTTGGCGGGCAGGTTGCTGCGGATGGCATACTCCAAGGCGGCGGCGGTGGGGGGCAGCCGCCCGGCGGCCCCCTGGCCGGTGGCGAGGTCGACCACGACGCTGGCGAACAGCGCCGGGTCGAGGTAGGCCGGGGCCTCGGCCGTCTGGATTTTGAGGACCTTGACGGCCCTGGAGAACTTCCGGCCCGCCTCACGCAGCAATCCGTCGGAGCGCGGCGGCGGCTCCTTCGCCGGGACCGGAGCGGCGGGCGGCGGCGGGGGGGCGGCTGGGGCCTGGGGCGGCGGCGCGGCGTTCGCGGGCTCGGACGGAGCCGGGGCGGTCCGCGGCTTGCGCTCATAGAGCGGCAGGACCAGGGGATGAGACCAGAACTTGCGCGCAATCTCCGGCTCGAGCAGCAAATTGACCGTCCGGCGGAGGAGCTTGTGGCGCCATTTCTGGTGGGCGGCCACCCATTCCGCGAGGACCGATCCGAGGCTGGCGAGGACAAAGAACATCAGCACGAGGCCGATGGCGACGTCAATGACAGTGGGTAGATTCACGGTGGAGATTCCTTTTCGACTGCGGGGCGCCCTGCGTCATGGCGCGATGGAGGGGGCGACAGCGGCGCCGCGCCTGCTGCCGCGAAGCGTGGCGGGCGGGCCCGCA
>JBAIXJ010000746.1:0-2124 GCA_037916645.1 Opitutales bacterium
GTACGCGCTGCCCACCGAGGCGCAGTGGGAGTACGCGTGCCGCGCGGGGACGACCGGCCCCTTCGGCGGCGTCCCCAAGGAGGTGGCCTGGTACGCCGACGACAGCGCGAACCGGACCCATCCCGTCGCCACGAAGCGGCCCAACGCCTGGGGACTCTTTGACATGCACGGCAACGTGGCGGAGTGGTGTCACGACTGGTATGGCAAGTACCCGGGCGAAAGCGCGACAGACTACGCCGGCCCGGCTTCGGGCACCCAACGGATCGTCCGCGGCGGGGGCTGGCCCCTCGCGCTGCGCAACTGTCGCTCGGCGCGTCGCGACCGGGAGCTTCCCGGGGCCCGGCGGGCATACATCGGATTCCGCGTCGCGCTGGGTCCCGCGCTGCCCGGCGACGGCGACTGAAGGGCCCGCATCACATCGCCCGGCATTCGGACCGGACGGAGGCGCACGGCCGAGTCAATAGAACAAATCCCGGTCGAGGTTGCGGTACTGGATCGCCTCGAGCAGGTGAGGCGCGGCACCCTGGAAGGTGGCCATCGCTGCCGAACTGAACCGGGCGATGCAGGCGAGCAACAGCTGGTTCGCCGCACGCTGCACAAGGGCGGGCCCGTGGCGGTGAGCCAGTACGTCGGGCGCCTGCGCCGCAGCTCCAAGGCCGAGGGGAATCGGACTTAATTATCCAAAACCTGCCCCCTTTTTCGGAGACCTTTTTTCGGGACCACCATCAAGCCGGGGCCTGCAATCTCATCTCATTCCACACTGGGCAGCATTACCTCCGGAGTCAGCCCTTCGGAGTCAGCGTTACCTTGCCCCCTGCGAGCCGCTTCCCACATAGACTCTGCGAGGGATTCCGGCATATCGAACTTCGAATCGTTCCTCTACTTTGGTTGCTACTGCGTTGCCGGCCTTTTTTGCGGGCCGGTAGCGTGACTCTGTAACCGATGCTACCGCGGCGCGTGCAAATACAGCATCAGAAGCTTCAACCCACTGGACTTCCCGGGGCACCCCGTCTGTATCGATAATAAACTGTACAATCGCGTACTCGCCATCGCCGTCCGCTGGAAGCGATAATCGGAACTCCAAGGGCTCCAATCGCACCGCTCGCGGCGGGACATCGACTTGCGCCACCTCAAAATGAGCAATGGTGAAATGCGCATCTGCCTTTTTCGCCACGCGAGTGGCTTCGCCGGTCGCGCAGCCTGCCACGATTGCTAGGAAACTAGCGGCAATGAGTAGACGTTCTGAAATCATTGAGAATTCAATTTCGCCGACGTTGCTGAGCAACAGAAAAGTTTGAATCGATTATTCAAATCGATCAAGGGGCAAAAACGGGTCAGGTTTTAGTTATTTGGGTCGACCTTGGGTGCAGGGAGAGGCGCGGTGCGCCAATCGCAGGCTTGGGACCACGGCGCGCAAGCCGCGATTGGAGTATCCTGTGGCCTGCAACGGTGTGTTTGATCGGGGAGGTTGCCGCACGTTGTCTCAGAGGGCAGTGCGCGGAACGGGGCTCGTTGATTGTGTCCACAATCAATAGAACAAATCCCGGTCGAGGCTGCGGTACTGGATGGCCTCGAGAAGGTGCGGCGAGGCGACGGCCCCAGCGCCGGCAAGGTCGGCGATGGTGCGCGCGACCTTGAGGATGCGATCGTACGCCCGCGCCGACAGGTGCAGTTGCTCCATCGCCTGCTGGAGGAGACAGCCGAGCGCGCCGTCCACGGGCGCGTGCTGGCGGATCTGCGCCTGGGTCATGCGGGCGTTGACGGCGGTCCGCGTGCCGCGAAAGCGGAGCCGCTGGCGCTCGCGGGCGGCCTCGATCCGCGCCCGCACGGCGCCCGAGCCCTCGCCGGGGCGGCTCTGGCGCAGTTCCTCCACGGTGAGCGACGGCGCCTCGACGTGGAGGTCGATCCGGTCGAGCAGGGGGCCGCTGATGCGGGCGCGGTAGCGCTGGATCTGCGCCGGGGTGCAGCGGCACTCGTGCCGCGGATCGCCGAGGTAGCCGCAGGCGCAGGGATTCATGGCCGCCACCAGCATGAAGCTGCAGGGCAGGGTGACCTTGCCCGCGCTGCGGGAGATGGTGACGTGGCCGTCCTCGAGCGGCTGCCGCAGGACCTCGAGCGCGGAAC
>JBAIXJ010000747.1:0-2949 GCA_037916645.1 Opitutales bacterium
TGGCCGGGCAGTTGCTGCCAGGATTCGCCGCCGTCGGCGGAGGCAAACACCTCGCCCATCGAGGTCCCGAAATACACGCCGGCCGGCTCGAGCGCATCCGACGCCATCGCGTCGCGCAGCACCCCGACGTAGCGGGGCTCCGCCGGCAGCCCCTTGCTCAGCGCGCGCCACGTCCGCCCCCGGTCGCGGGAGCGGTAGACCTTCAGCGCGCCCTGCGGTACGAAACGTTGCTCGTCGCTCGTCAGCGGCACCAAGAACAGTTCGCCCCGCTGCGTGATCGCCATCGGGAACCCGAACACGCTCGGCAGGCCCTCGGCGATGGGCTGCCAGGACTCGGCGCCATCCACTGATTTGAATACGCCGCCGTGAAACTGCTGGTAGAGCACGCCGGGCTGCTCCGGATCGAGCACCATCTTGTGGACGCACCGGCCGACCTCGGTATCGGCGGGCAGCCCCGTGGGCACCCCGGGCAGGCCGCGATTGCAGATCTTCCAAGTCGCCCCGGCGTCATCGCTGCGGAACACGCCGATGGCGGAGGCCGCCGCCCAGATGCGGCCGGGATTCGCCGGGTCAACCAGGATGGTGTGGAGGCACATCCCGCCGTTGCCCGGGAACCACTGGGGGCGCGTCGGGTGCCGGGTGAGGCCGTCGAGTTCGGTCCACGTGCGGCCGTCGTCGCGGCTCACGAACAGCCCCGCCTCCTCGACGCCGGCGTACCACGTGCCCGGCTGCGACGGGTGGCCCGGTACGATCTGCCAGATGCGATTCAGCTTGAAGCCCGATTCCGCGGTGTACGCCGGTCCGCGTTCCACCTCCTCCCATGTCGCGCCGAGGTCGCGCGAGACGCGGAGGGTGGCGCCGTAGGTGTAGCTGCAGGTGCCCGCGAACACCCGGCCGTCAGCCGGGTCGCCGCAGAGGCTGTAAACCTCCCAACCGGGCAGGTGCGGGCCGGTCAGCTTCCACTCCCGGCGGTGTTCATCGGCCTGAAAAAAGAAGGCGCCTTTGACGGTGCCGACGAGGACGACCACGCGACCCTGTTTTTTGGGGGGCATGCGCCGGAATATATTCATCCGGGGTCCGGCCGCCACGCGGGCGCCTTTTTTGGGGCGCGGCGCGGCCGCGGTTGATTTGGCGCCGTTGCCGGCCACACTGTCCGCCTCATGCGACTCCTCCGTCACCTCAGCCCGGCCGGACCGGAATACGCGGCGTTGCAGCCCGATGGCACCGCGCGCGCCGTGACCGGCGACATCTACGGTGATTTCCGCCTCACCGACCGCATCGTCCGGCCCGGCAAACCGCTGGCCCCGTTGGTCCCGGCGAACCTGCTCGCCATCGGCCTCAATTACAAAAAGCACGCCGAGGAGGGCGGACGCGGCGCGCCGGAAAAGCCCGTGCTGTTCATCAAGGCCACCAGCTCGGTGCAGAATCCCGGCGATCCGATCGAGCTGCCGCGGCACCTTGCCAGCCAGGAGGTGGACTACGAGTGCGAGCTCGCGGTCGTGATCGGCCGCCGGTGCAAAAACGTGCCGCGGGCCGCGGCGCTGGACTATGTGCTGGGCTACACCTGCGCCAACGACGTCAGCGCCCGCGACTGGCAGCGCAAGCCGTGGGGCGGCGGCCAATGGTGCCAGGCCAAGAGTTTCGACACGTTCTGCCCGCTGGGGCCGGTGCTGGTCACGAAGGAGGAGATTCCCAATCCGAACCAGCTCCGCATCCGCACCCTGCTCAACGGCGAGGCGATGCAGGACTGGAACACCAACGACATGATCTTCGACGTGCCGGCGCTCATCGAGTTCCTCAGCGGGAGCAAAACCCTCCTGCCCGGCACCGTCATCCTCACCGGCACGCCGCACGGCGTCGGCTTCGCCCGGACCCCGCCGGTCTGGTTGAAGCCCGGCGACACCGTGACCATCGACATCGAGAAGATCGGCGCGCTGACGAACCCGGTGATGGCGGAACCTCTTTGACCACGGATCGCACGGATGGACCCGGAGGAACACCAACCGGGCCCATCCGTGAAATCCGTGGTGACGACTCCGCCATGAACAAACTCCGGATCGACGATCTGCCGTGGGGGGAACAACGCTCGCCGTCCGGCAAGTTCCACTCGTTCTACCGGAACATCTCCGTGGCGCTCGGCGGCATCCGCAACGCCGGCACCTGGGGCGGCGGCCACCCGTTCGATCTCCAGCTCCGCCGCCTCCCGCCCGGCGCCTCGGTGTGTCCGTTCCACGCGCACCTCAACCAGTGGGAGCTGTTCGTGGTGCGGTCCGGCGCCGGCACGGTGCGGGCGGGCGACGAGCGCCACGCGGTGAAACCCGGCGACGTCTTCGTGCACCCGCCCGGCGAACCGCACCAGCTCACGAACTCCGGCCCCGCCGACCTCGAGGTCTTCATCGTCGCCGACAATCCGTCGCTCGACGCGTGCTATTATCCGGACTCCGACAAATGGGGACTGCGCCCGCCGGGCAAGGTCTTCCGCACCTCCGACGCCGATTACTTCGACCGCGAGGACGACGCGCCCCCCACCGCCGGCGTGCCGCCCTACCAGCCCCCCGCGGCGCCCGCGCCGTCGCCAGCGACGCCCTTCGCGTCGCGCAAGCTGCACCCCGACGACCTGCCGTGGGAGACATGGGAATCACCGAAGGGCCGGTTCCGCGGGGCGAGCAAGGAGCTTTCGATCGCGCTGGGCGCGAAGCGCAACACGCCCCCCGGCCTCGGGGGCCATCCCTTCGACCTCGAGCTCAGCCGGCTCGAACCCGGCAAGAGCGGCTGCCCGTTCCACAGCCACGCGGCGCAATGGGAGATGTTCGTCATCCTGAGCGGACGCGGCACCGTGCGCGCCGGCGGCGAGACCGGTCCCATCGAGGCGGGCGAGGTCGTGCTCCATCCGCCCGGCGAGGCGCACCAGCTCACGAACACCGGGACCGACGAACTGCAGTTCTACCT
>JBAIXJ010000748.1:0-22758 GCA_037916645.1 Opitutales bacterium
CGTTCGATATTCGGTCAAAATCGAGTAAGCTCCCGGCCCGGTGGGGAATTCGCTTGCCGGTTCCTCCCGCCCGTCTTCGTTTGGCGTGAAAGTCCCGCCATGATTGTTCCGCCCAAAGGCCTGGTGCGCTTCGCCGCGGGCGCGATGTCCGCGTACATGGCCCAACGCCTTCGTCGTGCGAATCCCGGCCATGCTGCGCAGTGGAATGCCTTTCGCGCCCTGACGCGCCGCCAGGCCGGGACAGCCTTCGGCCGCGAAACGGGAATCGAGCCGGGCCTGGCGTACGAGACCTTCCGGCGGCGGGTGGCGCCGCAGACCTATGGAAAGCTGGCACCGTACCTCGAGCGCATGATGCGGGGCGAGCCCGGCGTGCTGTGGCCGGGACGATGCTCGTTGTTCGCCCTGTCCGCCGCGACATCCACGGGCCGATCAAAATACCTCCCCGTCACCCCGGAGCTGCGGGACCACTTCCGCCGCGCCGGTCTAGAATCGTTGTTCTACTACACCGCCCGAGTGGGCCACACCGGCGTTTTTCGGGGACGTCATTTGCTGCTTGGCGGCATGGCGCCACTCGCCCCGCTTGCCCAGGGCACCAACGACAGCCCGCGCGCCGGCGACCTCGGCGCGATCGCCGCCGCAAGCCTGCCGGCGTGGGCGGAGAAGCATCTGGTGGAGCCCGGCCTCACCGGCGATCCGGCTCCCGACTGGCCCTCCAAGCTTCAAGCCGTCGCCCATCGCGCCCTGCACCGCGACGTCTCCCTGCTGGCGGGCATGCCGAACTGGGTGCTGGCCCTCGGCGAGGCGATCCGCCTGGATGCCGCCGCCGAGGGCCGCTCCGTGTCGAACCTCAAGGCCCTCTGGCCGAAGCTGGAATGCTTCGTGCATCTGGGAATTCCCGTGGCTCCGTTCACCGATGAGCTGCGCGCCGCGCTCGGTCCCGAAGTGAACTTTCATGAAGTCTACCCCGCGGCCGAGGGCTTCATTGCGGCGCAGGATGCGGATGCGGCGTCGGGCCTGCGGCTGTTGGCCGACGCGGGGCTGTTCTTCGAGTTCCTGCCCATGGCCTCCTTCGACGAGGAGAACGTCGCCCGCCTCGGAATGAAGGTCGTGCCCTTGGAGGACGTGACCACTGACGTCGACTATGCCCTGTTGCTGACCACGCCCGGAGGCCTGTGCCGCTACGTGGTCGGCGATGTGGTGCGCTTTCTGTCGACCCGCACGCCGCGCCTGATTCACGTCGGCCGCACCAACCTCCGCCTGAATGCCTTCGGCGAGAATGTCCCCGAGCAGGAGATCACCGACGCGATCGTCGCCGTCTGCCGGCGGCACGGCTGGTCCCTGGTGAACCTCCACGTCGCCCCCATCTTCTCCAGCACCCTGACCGGACAGGCAAAAGGATGTCACGAATGGTGGATCGAGCTCAAGGTTCCCACCATTGAGACGCCGACGGCCAACGTCATCAGTCCCGAACTCGACGCCGCGCTCAGGCAGCGCAATGGAGATTACCGGACGAGGCGGGACCGCGCGGCGCTGGAGGCCCCGGTCATTCACCTCGTGATGCCCGGGACCTTCGAGCAGTGGATGCGCCAAAACGGCCGCTGGGGCGGTCACTACAAGATGCCCCGCTGCCGCTCGGACCGCGTGGTGGCCGATCAATTGGCCGAACTGTCCCGCTTCCACATCGAGATCGGATCGCCCTACGGTTTTCGCCGGCGGTGACGGGCCGCCAGGCCGGGACCCACCGCTCCGACGCATTGGGGCAATGATCGTGGGTGCCGGTCACGCATCGCGGGGCGGCCATGGACAAATTCGACCAGTCGTCCGCGCGGATGGCGCTTGGCATCCGCGATGCTCAAATCACCGCGCAGGCCAATCTGCGGCCCTGCGTGGCAGGGCTTGGAAAAACATGGAGTCCGGGCAACCCCGGACACGGAATACCACGGGGCCGGCGTAAGGGGTTTCGCCGGTCCCGTTTCCTTCGGTCCTTCCCGGGGCCGGACCCTTTTCCTCTGGACGGCAACCTCAACCCCGCGCCGCGCCCGGCCCTCACCACCTGGCGGTGCAAAAGGCTCCCGCTGCCGCTCCGGCCTACTTCAAAATCGGGCGCAGCACCGCTTCAAAATCCGCGGCGGGCATTGATCCCACTTTTCGGAATCGAATGATCCCGGCGCGGTCGATGATGAACGTCGTGGGGATCGCTTCCACCCCGCCGAAGGCGTCGGCGATCTGTCCGTCCCCCAAAACAATCTGGTAATTGATCTTCCGGCTGGCGATGAATTGCTTCACCACGTCAGGACCGCCCTGGTCCAGCGACACCCCGACGACCGCCAGGCCCTCCGCGCCATATTTCTGCTGCAGTTCCACGTACCCCGGGATTTCGGCCCGGCACGGGGGACACCACGTGGCCCAGAAATCCAGCACCACCACCTTCCCGCGGAAGTCGTCCGAGCTGACGGTCTTGCCCTCGACATCCTTCAATTTCCATGCCGGCGCCGGACTGGGCGTGACCTCGTCTGCCGCCCGGAGCGCCGAGGCGGGCCACAGCGCGACCGCCAAGGCCGAGACCATTAACCAGGGGAAACGATGTCTCATGATCGGATGTGAGTCGGACCATGGCATGAGGCCCCGACCCCCGCAACTATTCCCGCGGGTTTGACCAACGCTCCGCCGCGGATCTCGCCGCGCTCCCGCGGGTTGTGCCCGTCCGGTCAGATGACCGGCTCGTCGACCAGATCCGAGCCCAGCGTCTCAATGAACTTCTTCATCGCCGGCGTCAGCACGCGGCCCTTGCGATGCAGGATGGCGAGCGGCCGGGTGAACTCGCGCCCCTTGAACTGCACGGCGGCGAGGGAGCCCTGCTTGACCTCCTGCAGGATCGTGGCCTGCGGGACGATGGCGACGCCGGCGTCGATCTCGACGGCCCGCTTCACCGTTTCAATGTTGTCAAACTCCATCACCGGCTCGATCTCGATCTTGTTTTCGCGGAAGATCTGGTCGATCGCCTTGCGCGTCGGGATGTCGGGGTCGAACCCGATGAATTTCTGCCCGGTCAGTGTCTGGAGCTGCACGTCGCCGGCGTGGGCCAGGGCATGGCTCGGATGCGTGATGAGCACGAGGTGGTCGTTGCGGAAGGGAATCATCTCGATCTGCCGCATCTTGACCGGGAACGCCACCAGGCCGAAGTCGACCGAGTTGTGCAGGATGTCCTCGTAGACCAGGTTGGAGCGGCGGTATTCCACGCGGACGTTCACCGACGGGAACTCGTGCAGGAATTTCTTGATGTACGGCGGAAGCTCGTGGAGGCCGATGGAGTAGATCGTCGAAATGCGGATCGTGCCGCTGATGACCTTCTTCATCTCCTGCAATTCGCTCAGCAGTTTCTCGTACTGGTGGAGAATCTCCTTGGCCGCCTCGTAGACCCGCAGCCCCTCGCGCGTCAGCTGAAACTGCTTCTGGCTCCGGTCGATCAGAAGCGTCTTGAAATGCCGCTCCATCGCACGCGCCTGTTGACTGACCGCCGACTGTGTGATGCCGTTCAACTTTGCCGACTTTGAGAAGCTCTTGGTCTCGACGAGATCGGCGAAGATTTTGAAGTTCTCCACTTGCATGGTTAGCGATTTTTCGGGGCTTATTATCAAGCGCACTAATTGGTGCGCAATCTTTTAAGAAGGCAGTTTAATGTTCGCCACTTATGAAACTTTTAGAGGGCGGGCTGACCGGGTTCGAGAACAAATCGCGGATGCCTGCGCGCGAACGGGGCGGGACCCCGCCACGGTCCAACTGCTGGCGGTGACCAAGACGCACCCCCCGGCCGCCGTCGAGTACGCGGCCCGCTATGGCCTCCCGGCCGTGGGTGAGAACCGGGTGCAGGAAGCGGTGGATAAGAAGGCGCAATGCACCGCTGCGATCCGCTGGGAGCTTATCGGCCATCTGCAGACCAACAAAGCCCGGATCGCCGCCGCCCACTTTGACCGCATCCAGAGCATCGACAGCTCCAAGCTGCTGCTCCATCTCGACCGGGCGGCCGCGGACTGCGGGCGCCGGGTCGCCGTTTTGCTTCAGATCAACGCGGGACACGATCCCAACAAGTTCGGCGCCGAGCCGGCGGACGCCCCCGCGCTGCTCGAGGCCGCCCTGGCCCGGACGCACCTGCGGGTCGACGGCCTCATGACGATCGCGCCGCTGGCCGATGATCCGGCCGTCGCGCGAAGGACTTTTGCGGCCCTGCGCGAACTGCGCGACCAACTCGCCCGACAGTTTGCCGTGCCGCTGCCGGAACTCTCGATGGGCATGACGTCCGACCTCGATTCCGCCATCGCCGAGGGCAGCACCCTGGTGCGGATCGGCACCGCCCTGTTCGGCGAGCGGGCCGGGCCGGCCGAAACCTGACCCCAACCCGCCGTCGCCGGCCAGTCGCGCCTCCGGACCGTCCCGCGGCGCCGGTTTGGGGATTGCCTCGCCGGGCGATTCGCTATCGTTTGCCCCCATGGACCCGGAGCGGCTGAGCGCCTCGCAGGAAGCGGCCTTTCTCGCGCTTTTGGACGACGACAATCCGTCCGTTCGCGCCGGACTCGTGGCCGCGTTCGCCCGCCAGCGCTCCAGCGCGATCGAATTCCTTCAGGCGGTGGTGCGGGGTCCGGACCGCCTGCTCGCCCGGCATGCCGCCTGGTTCCTCCAGGAGATGAAGTGCAGCGACCCGGTGGCCGAGTTCACGGAATTCATCCGGTCGCTCCATTACGAGCTGGAGACGGGCCTGCTGCTGTTGAATCGCACCGTGGCGCCGGATCTCGACGTCGGGACCTGCTGCGCCCTGCTGGACGAAATGGCGCGGCGCTGCCGGGAGTTGATCGTCGAGCCGTCGTCGTTCCGGGACCAGTGCGGCGTGCTCAGCCGGGTGCTCTTTCACGAATACGGCTTCCGCGGCGACGTCGAGAGCTTCAGCGATCCGCGCAACAGCCTGCTCGACCAGGTGCTGCGGCGGCGCAAGGGCCTGCCCCTCACGTTGAGCAGTGTTTATCTTCTGATCGCGCAGCGGATCGGGCTCACCCTCGAGCCCATCGGTCTGCCGGGATATTTCATGGTGGGTTGCTTCCAGGCGGATCCCCCGTTCTTCATCGATCCATTTGCACAGGGCGCCTACCGCACCCCGGCGGAACTGTTCCAGATCCTCAAACGGAATCACGTGGCGCCCCGGCCTTCCGATCTGGCCCCCACGCCGGTGCGCGAGGTGCTCTGCCGTTGCTGCCGCAACCTCCACCACCATTACGCGGGCGTCCAGGACCACGCCCGGGCGCGCCTGTTCGCCGGTTTTGTCGAGGAATTCGAGGCCACCTATGAACGGCACGCGTCCCCGTGACCGCCGGCGTCCGGATGGCGGCCCGTCCGCGCCGCCCGGGCCCGAACCGCGGCCGGAAAGGGTGGGACGGATTTGAGTCAACCCGATCCAGTGCTCACCCTCGACGATCTTGAGCGGTGGCCCGCCCGCGGCACCACCCTGGCCGTCCTGGGACATCCGATTCAGCACTCGCTGAGTCCGGCGATGCACAACGCCGCCCTGGCCGCCCTGGCCCGGGACGACGCCCGCTTCGCCTCGTGGCAATACCACAAATTCGGCGTCGCCCCGGGGGACCTGCCTCGCGCGCTTGAACTTTTCCATCTCCACGGATTCGCCGGCCTCAACCTCACTGTGCCCCATAAGGTCATTGCCTTCAGCCGCGTCCGGGCGGTCGGCGCGGTCGTTTCGGCGATCGGCGCGGTGAACACCCTGCGGCGGGAGGACGCGCCCGGCGCCTGGGCGGGCTACAACACCGACGGCTACGGTCTCGCGGCCGGCGTGCGGGAGGACCTCGGCCTGACGCTTCAAGGCATCCCGGTCATCCTGCTCGGCGCCGGCGGCGCCGCCCGGGCGGCGGCGGTGGAATGCCTGCAGCCGGACCGGCGGTGCGCCTCCCTCTGGATCGCCAATCGCACGCGCGCCCGCCTCGACGGACTCCTCGCCGTCCTCCGACCGCTGGCCGGACCCGACGGGGTGCACGGATTCGATCCGGAAGACCCGCCGGCCGACCTGCCGGCCGGCGCGCTCGTGATCAATGCGACGGCCGCCGGCCTGCGGTCCGACGATCCCCCGCCGGTGGACCTCGCCCGGCTGCCGCGCCCCGCGGGCGTCTACGACATGATCTACAATCCGCCCCGCACCCGCCTGCTCCAGCAGGCTTCCGCGGGCGCCCTGCCGAACGCCAATGGTCTGTCGATGCTCGTCCATCAGGGCGCCAAATCCCTGGAGATCTGGAGCGGCGTGCCGGCGGAACGCGCCGCCCCGGCGATGGCCCGCGCCGCCCGGGCTGCCCTCGGCCCCGGCTGAACGCCCCGGTTTGACTTTCCGGTTCCCGCGCGCCGCAATCGGGTCACCCCATGGCAGATTACTCCGCCCTTGCCGCCGCCTTTCCGTGGTTCTTCCCGCTGGTCGCGGCCGTGTTCGGCGCCTGCGTCGGCAGCTTTCTCAATGTCTGCATCCATCGGATCCCCAAGGGGGAGTCGATCGTCTCGCCGGGCTCGCACTGCGCCTGCGGCGCACCGATCAAATGGCATGACAACATCCCGCTGTTCAGCTGGCTCCTGCTGCGCGGGCGGGCGCGCTGTTGCGGCCGGCGCATCAGCCCCCGCTATCCCCTCGTCGAGGTGCTCACCGCCCTGCTTTTCCTCCTCTGCTGGCTCCTCTTCCCTCCGGGCAAGGCCCTCTGCGGCATGGTGCTGGGCGCGGCCCTGATCGCGGCGACGTTCATCGACCTCGAACACATGATCATCCCGGACGTGTTCACCCTCGGGCTGGGCGTGACCGGGCTGGTCCTTTCGGTGGCCGTGCCCTCCCTCCACGGGCGCCAGCATGAGCTGTTCATGCTCGCCAGTCTGCGTTCCGGCATCGACGGCGTCGTCGGCCTCCTGATCGGCTCCGGCCTCGTGCTGTGGATCGCGCTCCTCGCCGAGGCGGTCCTGCGCAAGGAGGCCATGGGATTTGGCGACGTGAAATTTGTCGGGGCGATTGGAGCCTTCACCGGCTGGCAGGGCGCCGTCGCCGCCGTCTTTGGCGGCGCCGTCATCGGCACAATCTGGTTCGCCCTCGCCCTGCTGTGGCAGGGGCTGTTCCGGAAGCCGGTGGCGGCCGGCGATCCGGCCGGTGGCGCGCCACCCGGAGCAACGCCACCCGCGTCCACCGGGCCCGCAGGCGAACCGGCACCCGCCGCCCCGGCGCCGCCGATCGGTTTCGGCGTGCATGTGCCGTTCGGCCCGATGCTGGCGGCGGGCGGCCTCCTGTATTTCCTGGTCGCACACTATTGGGTCGACGCCTACTTCGCGGGCATCGCCGGACTGTTCTAGGCTCACCCCGGCCGGCGGGCGGGCCGGCGTCGCTCAGTCGCCGAGGCAGGTGCCCACCCGGCGCGCCGCCTCAAGCCACTGATGATCGGCGGGAATGGTCCTGAGTTTGCCGGCCACGTCCTCGATCGGCACGGCTTTGACCCCGTCCCCGCGCGCCGCGACCATCACGCCAAAGACGCCCCGGTCGATCAATCCGGCGCACGCCGTGCCGAGCCGCGTCGCCAGCAGCCGATCCGCCACCGAAGGCGTCCCGCCGCGCTGCACGTAACCCAGGATGGTGACGCGCGCCTCGAGGCGGGTGAGCTCCTCCAGTTGCTTCGACAGCCGCAGGGTGTTGCCGGCGTGCCGCGCCTCCAGCGCCGCCAGTTCGGCCCGCGCGTGCCCGCGCTCAACGTCGCTACGGGCGTTCCGGCGGTGCTTTTCCGCGAGGGCGAACGCCGCGGCGTCGCTTTTCGACATGGCCCCTTCAGCCACGGCCACGATGCTGAAATTCGCGCTCCGCTGGCGGCGGCGGATAGCCGCGGCGACCTCTTCCACGTCGTAGGGGATTTCCGGAATCAGGATGACGTCGGCGCCGCCCGCGATGCCGGCCCCCAGCGCCAGCCAGCCGGCTCGGTGCCCCATGATCTCCGCCACGACGATGCGGTGGTGGCTGTGCGCGGTGCTGTGCAAACGGTCGAGCGCCTCAGTGGCGATGCCCAGCGCCGTGTCGAAGCCGATGGTGGCATCGGTCAGCACCACGTCGTTGTCGATCGTCTTGGGCAGGGTGATGACGTGGAGGCCCTTTTCGACGAGGCGCAGCGCGTTCTTGTGGGTGCCGCCTCCGCCGATGCAGACCAGGGCGTCCAGGCGCAGCTTCCGGTAGTTGGCGGCGATCACCCCGGTCATGTCCCGCACCTGGCCGCCGATCTCCATGCGGTGCGGCTTCTCGCGGCTCGTGCCCAGGACCGTCCCGCCGACCGTGAGGATGCCGGCCAGCGTGCGCTTGTCGAAACGCACCCACCGGTTTTGCGCCAGCCCGAGAAAGCCGTCGCGGAAGCCGATCATCTCCCAGCCGTACTCGCCGATCGCGGCCTTGCCCACGGCGCGGATCGCCGCGTTCAGGCCGGGGCTGTCGCCGCCGGCGGTCAGGATGCCGATGCGTTTGCCGGATTTCCTTTTCATCGGGAGCAATGCCGCCACCAACCCCGGATCACAACGCCGAACCGGGGAGCCAGTCGATTTTTTTCTGCGCCGGCGGCGGTCCTAGTGCGACCCGGCCCACAGTCCGGCCGCGGTGGCGGCCATGGCGATGAGCGCCTTGATCAGCGATTCGCCCGCGATCAAGCCGGACGCGAGCGGCACGCTGTACGCCTCGGCGGTGCGCGCGTGGAGCCTGGTCCACGCCCAGACAAGGACGGCGCCGAGGGCGAATGCCTGGCAGTTGCTGAAGGTCAGGATCCAGGCGAAGCCCAAGCCCATGGCGGAGGGCAGGTACGGGGCCGCCTTCGGCCACCGCCACGCGAGCAGCGGCAGCCCGATCCCCAGCAACGCCCCGCCGACGATGGCGAGCTTGGCGCTGGGCGGAAGCTGGTCGAGGCCGCCACCCGCCAGGACCTGCGCCACGGCGCGCCACATGTTGGTCGCGGGAGGATTGAAGGCCTCCAGCTTTTCCTTGGTCGGCACCATGAGATACCAGGCCGGAACCACCGCGAGAGTGCCGAAGAAGATGCCGATGAACTGGGCGAGGAACTGCCGGCGGGGATTCGCCCCCAGCAGGTAGCCGCTCTTCAGGTCGGTGAGGAGATCCGCGCTCGAGGACGCGGAATTCGCCCCGGTCCCCGCCGCCATCAGGTTGTGTTCCAGGGAAACCTGGACACTTGAGGCCGCGGGCGGCGACAGCACGGCAAATAGCAGCTGCATCACCTTGCCCATGGCCCCGATTGGCGTCGTGTCCGTTTCGCCCGTGGCGCGAGACGCCACCAGGCATAGCACAAAAGACATGCCGACGGCGATCAGCCCGAGCCAGATGCTGATGTGAAAGGCGACATACTGCAGGGCCACCAATCCGATCGTGATGGGGACGAGGCCCGCGACCAGCCAGCCCAAGGGCACCTCGACCGCGGCCATGCGGGCCTCAATCTCGGCCCCCGGCCGTGGTCCGCGGCCGCGGCGCAGAACATTGAATGAGCGGGCAATCGTCCGCCACTGGAGCGCGAGCGTCGTCAGGCTGGCGAACACCATGATCGCGGTGCCGCCCCAGAGCGCCCAGCGCGGGAGATGATAGACCGTGCCGCCGCCCACCAGCGGGATCGAGACCTTGTAGGCGAGGTCGCCGGCGTGGGCCGCGTCCATTGCGATGAGCGCGGGCCCGACCCACAGGTAAAGCACGAGCCCGCCCGCCAGCATGGACAGCGCGACCCGCAGCCCCACGAGCATGCCCGCGCCGATCAGCAGGACACTCGGTTCGAAGCCGAAGCCGATGAGCTGCCGGCCGTTGACCGAAAAATACCCGGCGGCCGGGATCAGCTCGGGCAGGTGCAGGCGGGTCCGCCGGAACAACGTGTCGAGAATGCCCAGCGTGCCCTCGTCGGTGTTGAAGATCCCCACCCCGATGCTCGTCGCCATTCCGCCGAGCAGGACCCACGCCTTGCGGACCGCCTCCGAGCCCTGGCTGTACAGGCTCTTGAGCGTCGCCGCGGCGGCGGTGCCCGAGGGGAACGGCAGCTTCTCCTGGTTGATCATCTGCCGCTTCATCGGCACCGCCAGAAACACGCCCAGCGCACCGGTCAGCAGCGTGAAGGTCGCGACGATCCACACCGGCTGGTGATAGCCCTCCAACAGCAGGAGCGCGCCGAACGCCGTGGCGATGGTCGAGCCGGTCGAGTAGCCCGCGGCTGAGGCCGTGGACTGCATGCAGTTGTTCTCCAGGATCGACATCTGGCCGAGGCGCCCGCCCGACAGCAGGCGGAAGAAGTTCCAGATGACGTACGAAAGCACGCAGGAGGTGATGGCGACGCCGAAGGACCAGCCGATCTTGAGCGTCGTGTAGAGATTGGCCGCGCTCATCAGCATCCCCAGCACGCCGCCCATCAGCACGGCGCGAACCGTCAGCTGCGGCACCCGGTCGCCCTGATAGACGTGCTGGTACCAATCAGCCTCCGTTCGGGACGGATCGTTGGCGATCGCCATCGGATCCACCGGGACCTCGGTCCGGGCGGACGAGGTCTGGTCTTTGTCCGGGGCCGAGACGGAGGACGAGTTCATGCAGTTCGGATTCGCAGGGCGGCGCGGGTGCGGTCAGGCGGAGGCGGGCCGGCGCCCGCGGCCCCGGCCGTCGACCTCACCCGGGGCGAGGACGGAACAAGGAAGCACGGAATTCACCGGCGGCAACGATCCGGCGGCGATCCCGCGGCGCGACGCCCCGCCCGGACGGCCCTCCCGATGCTCCTTCATCTCAGGCGACCAACTCCGCACCGTCGCCGGTCTCGCAGTGCAGCACGTCAGGCCGCGACCCAAACCTGCGTGCATAGGCCCCGGCAATCCCCCCGGCCATCGCGGGGGAGAACTCGGCATCCGTCAACGCCATCGCCGCGCCCCCGAAACCGCCGCCCGTGAGCCGCGCGCCAAACACATGCGGAGTGCCCGTCAGAAGGTCAACGAGCAGATCCAACTCCGCCGTGCTGTTCTCAAACTGGCGCTGCGAACTGCGGTGCGATTCCGTCAGCAGCCGCCCGACCGCGGCCAGATCGCCGCGCGTGAGTGCGGCCCGGACCTTCGCCACGCGCTCAATCTCCTCCACGACATGCTTCGCGCGCCGGAAGACCGCCTCCGGCAGGCGGGCCCTTCCCTGCTCGAGCGCCGCCGGCGTCACATCCGCGAGCAGCTGCACCCCGAGCATCCGGGCGGCGTCCATGCATTCGCGATGCCGCGCCGCATAGAGCCCGTCGATCAACGCGTGCTTCGCATGGGTGTTGAACACCCAGAAATGCGCCCCCGGGGGGATCGGCACGGTCTCGACGTGGGGCCCGCGGCAATCGATGAACACGAGGTGATCGCGACGCCCGAAGCCCGAGACAGTCTGGTCGAGGATCCCGCACGGCACGCCCACGAAATGGTTTTCCGCATGGCGTCCGATCTGGGCGACGATCTCCCGCGGCGCCGTTTCGCCCGTCAGCTCCAGGAACGCCAGCGCCGATGCGAGCTCGATCGCCGCGCTGCTGCTGAGCCCGGCCCCCACGGGAAGGTTCGAATACGCCAGGTATTCCAGGCCGGAGGGCTGTCGCCGCTTGAATTCGCGGAGGGCCAGCCACACCCCCAGGGGGTAATTCGCCCATCGTTGTGCCCCGGCCAGCTTTTCCGGCGCGTCGGTGCGAACGAGCACCCGCTCGTTCTCCGAATCCGACGCGAAATGCAGCGCGCCCGCCGGCGCCGGCCGGGCCGCCACCCAGACGCCCAAATTGATCGCGGCCCCCAGCACGGTGCCCCCGTTGTAATCGGTATGGTTGCCGATGAATTCAATGCGCCCGGGAGCCCGGGCGACCACGGAAGGCGGCCCCTGATAGAGCTTCGCAAAACGTCCAACGACTTCGCTCTTCATTCGAGATGGTTAAAGACCACAGGCTCAATCGGTTTGCGCCGACACGCGAGTCCGATCGCAACCCGGCGGCACGATTTCCAGACTCTTGCGCGCCGTCATAAGTTCTGCGCGCCCGTCGCCTCCATGACCACCTCGGGCCGGAGACGGCCCCGCCGCCATCGGCGGTGACCGAATCCACCTCGGCGGATCCCGGTCTTTGCCCGCCCACCCAGACCCAAATACGCCACCGCAATGCGCTATCTTTCATCACCATACACGGATCAGCGACGGAATTCTCAGACTTTTGTTTGACGAATCCGGGAACTCGGTGCTTCTTTCAGGGTCACATTTTTCCACTTCTCCCGCCTAGCGGGAGTTTTGGGGTAACTAAGAAAGCAATAGCGGGCCGGTTAGGGGTAGCCGGCCCGCTTTATTTTGCGGTTTTTTCCGGAGGCGTGCCGTCGTCCCGCCACCCGGCCCCGCCCAACCGTGAGCTTGCTTGCCCCGTCCCGCAGCCGCAGTTTTTCCCCTCTGTGCGAAGAACCTCGGACATCAATGTCGTCGCGACGCGGGTGCTGCCGACGCCCCACGATCTGCTGCGCGCGCTGCCCAAGACCACCGCCCAAGCGAACTTCATCACCCGGGCGCGGAGCGAGATCCACAACCTCATCTTCGGCGACGACCGGCGCCTGCTCGTGATTGTCGGGCCCTGCTCCATCCACGATCTCGACGCCGGACGCGATTACGGTCGCCGTCTCGCCGCCCTGAGCCGGGAGGTGTCGGACCGCGTGTTGATCGCCATGCGGGTCTATTTCGAAAAACCGCGCACGACGGTCGGCTGGAAGGGCCTGATCATGGATCCGCGCCTCGATGGGTCGCACGACATCGCCCTGGGCCTCCGTCTCGCCCGCACTTTTCTGCGCGATGTGCTGGATCTCGGCCTGCCGACCGCGACCGAAATGCTCGATCCCATCACCCCGCAGTATATCGCCGATCTCGTCTGCTGGTGCGCCATCGGCGCCCGCACGGCGGAGTCGCAGACCCACCGGCAGATGGCTTCGGGCCTGTCCATGCCCCTTGGCTTCAAGAACGGCACCGACGGCAATCTTCAAACCGCCATCAACGCCATCCGCGCCGCGTCCCAACCGCAGACGTTCCTCGGCATCGACCTGGATGGAGCCGCCTCGGCCATCGTCACCCGCGGCAATCCCAATTGTCACATCGTGCTGCGGGGCGGCGCGACCGGCCCGAACTACGGCCCCGAACACGTGCTCAAGGCGGAACGTCTGCTCGCCGCCGCCGGGCTGCCCAAGGCGATCCTGGTCGATTGCAGCCACGACAACTCCGGAAAACAGCCGGAGCGCCAGCCCGAGGTGCTGCGCGCGGTGCTGGCGCAGGTCACCGCTGGTAACACCTCGATCATGGGCGCCATGCTCGAGAGCAACCTCGGCGCAGGCAGCCAGCCCTTTCCCCAACCCAAGAACGCCCTCCGGTACGGCGTCTCGATCACCGATGCCTGCATCGACTGGCCCACGACCGAGCAGGTCATCCGCGAGATTCACGCCGCCCTGGGCCCGAGATTCAGAACCTGATCGGCGCTCCCGGCGCCCGCGTCGCCGGCGGTTCCCTGCGCCCGGGACCGCCAAGGCAGCCGTCCGCGCTCCTCCGCCTGTTTCCACGGACCCGCCCCCTCGCCGCCGCCAACCTCCTCGAGCATGAAGCCCCCCGTCCATGTCGCCGTCACCGGAGCGGCCGGCCAGATCGGCTACTCGCTCCTGTTCCGGATCGCCGCCGGGGCCATGTTCGGTCCGGACCAGCCGGTCGTTCTGCACCTGATCGAGATCGAGCCGGCCCTGCGGGCGCTTCAGGGCGTCGTCATGGAACTCGAGGACTGCGCCTTTCCGCTCCTTCGCGCTGTCGTGCCCACGGCCTCGCTGGACGAGGGGTTCAAGGGCGTCAGCTGGGCGCTGCTCGTCGGCTCGGTTCCCCGCAAGGCGGGGATGGAGCGGCGCGACCTGCTCGCGATCAACGGCCGAATCTTCACCGCCCAGGGACGGGCCATCGCCCGCAATGCCGCGTCCGACGTCCGGATTCTCGTGGTTGGCAATCCCTGCAACACCAACTGCCTGATCGCCATGCACCACGCGCGGGAGATTCCGGCGCCGCGGTGGTTCGCGATGACCATGCTCGATCAGAACCGGGCCCGCTCCCTGCTGGCCCGGAAGGCGGGCGTCGCCGTCACGGCGGTCAGCCGCCTCGCGATCTGGGGCAACCACAGCCCGACGATGTATCCCGATTTTCCCAACGCGCGGATCGATGGCCGGCCCGCGCCCGAGGTCATCCGGGACGAAGCCTGGTTCACGGACACCTTTCTTCCGGCGGTGCAACGGCGCGGCGCGAGCATCATCGAGGCCCGCGGCGCCAGTTCCGCCGCGTCGGCCGCCTGCGCGATCGTGGACACAGTGCACGCCCTCACCGCCCCGACGCCGGCCGATGACTGCTTCAGCGCCGCCGTTGCCTCGCCCGGCGCCTACGGCATCGCGCCCGGGCTCGTCTTTTCCTTTCCGCTCCGCAGCGATGGCCGCCAGTGGTTTCTCGTCGACGATCTGCCGGTCAACGCCTTCAGCCGCGACAAGCTCGCTGCCACCGAAAGCGAGCTCCAGACGGAGCGGGCGATGATCGCCGACCTCCTGCACTAGCGGCGGCGCCGCGGTTGTCACCCCTCGGGACCGCCCGCGCGACGGGATTGCATGCCGGCGCCGCATCCGCTAGGCTGCCGTCCGTGAGGCAGCCATGAGGCGATGCGCGGCGAGTCTGCTCGGCCTGTTCCTGTGTGTCGCGACCCTCCCGGGCCGGGGTGCCGAAACGGTCGGGTTGATCAGGATTGACGGAACGATCGGGCCGGCGACCGCCAGCTACATTGGCCGCGCCATCAACGTCGCCGCCGCGGACGGACGCGCCTGCCTCGTCATCCAGCTCGACACCCCGGGCGGCCTGCTCGATTCGACCAAGCAGATCGTCCAGCAGTTTTACGCCGCCCCCGTCCCCATCGTCGTCTATGTCGCCCCGCCCGGCGCCAACGCCGGCAGCGCAGGCTGCTTCATCACCCTGGCCGCCGATGTGGCCGCGATGGCGCCCAACACGAGCATCGGCGCCGCCCATCCCGTGGCGATGGGCGGATTCGGCGGTGATGAGAAGCCCGACCCCATCATGACGCGGAAGCTGGAGAATTTCGCCGCGAGCTACATCGAGGCGATCGCGGAGCGGCGGGGCCGCAACGTCGATTGGGCGAAATCCGCGGTGAAGGACAGTGCCTCGATCACGGCCGAAAAGGCGCTCGAGTTGAAGGTGATCGAAGTGGTGGCGAAGGATCTGCCGGACCTGCTCCGCCAGATCGACGGCCGGGAGGTCCGCGGGCACCCGCTCCAGACGGCCGCGGCGGTTGTGGTGCCCATCCCCATGGGCGCGGGAGAGCGGTTCTTCCAGCTGCTCTGGCGGCCCGAGGTGGTGTTCTTCCTGATGCTGGTCGCCGTGTACGGCATCATCGGCGAGCTGAGCAATCCCGGCGCCATCCTGCCCGGCGTCGTGGGCGGAATCGCCCTGGTCCTGGTGCTCTACATGTCGGCCGTCCTTCCGGTCAACATCGCCGGCCTCGCCCTCATCGGGCTGGCGCTGGTCCTGTTCTTCATCGACGTCTTCGCGCCGACCCACGGGGTGCTGACCGCCGGCGGGGTCATCGCCTTTCTGCTCGGCGCCCTGATGCTGTTCAACCGCGCCGAGACCGGCTTCCGCCTGTCGCTGGTGTACATCATCCCGGCGGCGCTGATCACCGCGGCGTTTTTCGCATTCGTCGTCGGCGCCGGCCTGCGGGCGCAGCTGCTCCCGGTGCGGGCGGGCCGCGAGACCATGCTGGGCCAGCGGGTGACGGCGCTCGAGCGCATCGACGCGCAGGGCGGCCGGGTGTTCGTCGAGGGCGAAACGTGGAACGCCACCAGCGACACCCCCGTCGACGCCGGCCGGCCGGTTGAAATCGTCGCCGTCAGCGGACTTACCTTGAAAGTGAAACCCCTCGACTCCTAGCGGAGGCTGCCATGGAACCCACCCTCATCCTGCTGCGAATACTCTCCTGGCTCATTCCCCTGGTCATTCTCGGCGCGATCGTGCTGCCCCAGATGATGCGCATCCTGCGCGAATACGAGCGCGGCGTCATCTTCCGCCTCGGCAAGCTGCTCCGCGCCAAGGGCCCCGGGCTCATCTTCCTCATTCCCCTCGTCGATCGCATGGTGCGGATGGACCTCCGCGTGGTGACGATCGACGTGGCCAAGCAGGAGGTGATGACGCGCGACAACGTTCCCGTCACCGTCGATGCCGTCGTCTATTTTCGCGTCGTCGATCCGGTGGCGGCGGTGGTCAAGGTCGAGAACTTCCTCAAGGCCACGTCGCTGATCGCTCAAACCACGCTTCGCAGCGTCCTCGGCCAGGCTCCGCTGGACGACCTGCTGGCGCAACGTGAGTCGATCAACCAGAAGTTGCAGGAGATCATCGATCGGCAGACCGAGCCATGGGGCGTGAAGGTCACCGCGGTCGAGGTGAAGGACGTGGCGCTGCCCGACACCATGAAGCGCGCGATGGCCAAGCAGGCCGAAGCCGAACGCGAGCGTCGAGCGAAGATCGTCAATGCCGAAGGCGAATTCCAGGCCGCCGAAAAAATGGTCCAGGCCGCCGCGATGATCAGTCGAGAGCCCATTGCCCTCCAGCTCCGCTTCCTGCAGACCATGCGCGAAATCGCGAGCGAGCACAATACGACCACCATCCTGCCAATCCCGATCGACCTCTTCTCTCCCTTTCTGAAGAAAGGCGGCGGTCCGGGCTAGACCCCGGCCGGCGCGGTCACGCCCCGGCGGCCCGCGGCAAATCGGTCTTGGCCTCGAAGGGCGCGCGGCTGACCCGCAGGCCCGTCAGGCGGTCGCGGAGGGCGTCGACGATGATCCGCCCCGTCGTCGCCGCCGAAATCCGGTCCGTGTTGATCACCATGTCGTAGAGGTGAACGTCCTCGGGGTTGTCGCCGAAGCGCGCCCGCAGATAACGTCGGCGCCCGCGATCGGCCTTGCGGATCTGCTCCCGGGCCAGCGCCTCGCTGCAATTCAGCATCGACATCATCCGCCGGATCCGGACCTCCTCGGACGCGACCAGCCGCACGTGAAACCCGGCCGGCAGCGACTTGGTGATCACGAAGGAGGCCCGGCCGACGAGGATCACCCGCCCGACCTGCGCCAGTTGCAGAATGGTCTCCAGCACCTCCTGCTCGAGCTCCCACAGCGGCGGATGCAGGCCGGTGAGTTCGCCGATGATGCCGTTGATCTCGGAGATCTTGTCCTCGGGCAGATACTCGGCGAGCCGCTCCGGCAGGTTGCGTTGCGCCAGCGCGTGCGCGATTAGGTTCTTGTCGAGAAATACCCACGGATGGCCGGGCTCGCCGAGCGCCTCGTCCAGCATCGGGACCAGCAGCTGGCCCACCGTCGTGGCGCCCGCACAGGTTTCCCGCGACAGCGTGATGAACGGGCGCGGCTCCACCGGATACCCGACCTGCCCCGCCTGCGCGGCGGGTTTCAACCGGGCTTCCAGCACGGTCAGCCCGCGCTCGAGATAGGCGTGCTGGCTCATGTGCGACCCCCGGCCTCGTGTGATGCGCCGGCGCGACCGGCCCCGCCGGCTTGGAGCCGGCGAAGCCGCTGATGGTGGGCCGACGACGCCATGGTCGTCTGCCCGCCCCGCCATGGTGACTGAGGCATCGGCAAGGTGGAACTAAGGCCGAAAGACAGATTAACCCGGGAGGCGGGGTTTTCCAGCAAGAATCCATCACCGCGTGGTCCGGCGCGCGCCTCCGCGCCCGGAAGCAACGGGCTGGGCGCCCTTTCGACTACGCCGCGGCCGCGGTCGGGCGGCCCGAGCTGCCGGCCTTCCTCACAAGCGCGATGATACCCACGATGATCAACACCGGGATCCACACGGGCGCGAGCACCGCCAGCAGGGCTGCCCCGACTGCGATCAAGCCCGTCACTGCCGCCAGGCCCAGGGCTCCCGCCATGGCCAGCGCCAGCATGATCGCCACCCCCAATCCGAGCGCCAGCAGAAAGCCAACCGCGAGCGGCACCACCGTGATCGGCCACAGGTGGATGATCACGAGGACCAGCGCCACGACCAGGAGCACTTTGCCGCAACCCAAAAGGAAAGTCTTCATGCCCACTAAACACACCAGCCGCCCTAGAGTTGCACTCCGGGAGGCGGGATCGCCCGCATCTTTGGATGGCCACGGCGCGTTTTCCCCCCTGTGATCCCTTCCGGCCGGCGCCTCCGTGGCCTCCCCCGTACCATGTCTGGAAATCCATCCCCTGTTGCCGTTGTCGCTGCCGTCATCGAACGCGACGGTCTCGTCCTGCTGGCCCGGCGCCCCGCCAGGAAACACTTGGCGCTGAAATGGGAGTTCCCCGGCGGCAAGGTCGACGCCGGCGAGTCGGCCGAGGCGGCGCTCCACCGCGAGATCCAGGAGGAGCTGGGGTGCGCGATCACTCTCGTGCGCTCGCTGCCTCGATTTGCCCACACCTACGACCGCTCCACGATCGAGATGATTCCCTTTGTGTGCCGCCTGGCCGACGGCTCACCGGAGCCGCACCCCGTGGAGCATGTCGCCCTTGCCTGGGTCCGGCCCGAGCATCTGCGGGATTACGATCTTGCGGCCGCCGATCTGCCGGTGGTCGCCGCCTACTGCGGACGTCCCGCGGGCTGAGCCGTCCCCGCCGATCGCGGAGCCGAAACGGCGGCCACCCTGGTTTTGAGCGCCCATTGGGCCGCCAGCGCGCATTCGAGGCCGAACGCGAGGTACCCGGTGTAGCCCAACGCCGGCATCTCAAACACAGGCCAGCGCTGCACGAACGGCACCGTGTAGACCCATTTCGCCAGGCTGTGCCAGTTCCACAGCTCCCAGAGGAAACCGCACGCGAGCGCGGCCAGCGCCCACGAGCCGGCGTCGCGCCAGTCGCCCGCCGCGGCTCCGCGCCACCAGCCGTCGGCGCCCGCGAGCACCGATCCTCCCACGCCGATCAGCAGCGGCGCCGCCCACAACGCCGGATAACAATAGAGCGGGAACGCGCCCATGAGCGCCAGGCCGAGCGCCCCGGCCGCGAGCGCGGCCGCCGCGGCGCGCCGGTTGAGCAGCCACGGCCACGCCGGTCCGTCGGCGAGCCGGGCCTGCAGCCGCGGCCACGTGCCCAGCCATCCGCGCAGGCCGGCCACCGCGGGCAGCACGGTCGAGAAACACACCGTCGCGTGCGCCGCATATTCCCCTGCCCCGACACCCGCGGCGCCCAAATAGTGCCAGTTGTGCACGAAGCGGTTGAGCCACTCGAAAACCCACCAGAACGCGGCGCTGGCACCGAAAAGCCGGAGCCACTCCGCGGGAGCGTGCGTCATCAGCGCCGTGCCTCCGCGCCACGACGCCGCGGCGTTGGCGGCCACAATCAGTCCCAGCCACAGCGGCGTGAAGGTGTAGCGCTGCCCCCAGGCAAACCACGGCTGGCGCGTCCAGGCCAGCCACCACCAACCGAGGGTCCAGACCAGGGCCGCCCATCCCCACCATGGAAACGGCCTGCGCTTGGCGAGCGGGCGTCCCTGGCCGGGCCGGTCCCCGGTGGCGCCCTCCCGCTCCGGGCATCGCGCCCCCCGCGTCGTGCTCCACCGGCGGATCCATCCCGCCGCGATCACGGCGCTCGCGCCCAGCACCAGTGCGACCGCGATCCACGAAAACGGCGGGATGTCCCGCGGCAGCTCCAGCGGCGGCGGAAATCGACCCAGGGCCCGCAGATCGCGTCCCGCCAGCGCCGCCCCCGCCACGGGCAGGCCCAGGCACGCGAGGAGAACCCCGACCGCCACGGCATGGGATGTCGCGCGCATGCCCGGAGCCTAGCGCGGCCTTTCTCGCTGGCAACCGGCGGGTCGCGCGGCCTCTTCGCTCCGGCGCCGCGACCCGTGGCGCACGAGATTTCTGCTCCCGCGGGATGCCGGCTCAGGCCGCGCCTTCGGCCGGGCCGGATGCGCGCGCCGCCGGATCGCACGGATCCCCATGACTCGCCTGGATCGGTGGAACTCCGGCCAGCCCGTTTGAACAAACCTCCGCGTGCTGAAGGAGGTCCGGGGCGTCGGTCTGGCGGAAATTGCAGTCGCGGACCCGCACGCCGCGCACCGCCCTTTCCGGCAGGCCCGCGATCCAGATGGCGCGCCCGCTGTGCCCGCAGGCGACGCGCTCGACCGTCACGTCCCGGACCTGCGGCCAATGCTCCCCTTGTTCAACCGTTTCGTCGTAACGCAGATCGATCTTCACGGCGGCCTCGCGCGCCTCGGTCGCGGCGATGTCCCGCAGGTGAATCCGCTCCACCATCCCGCCCCGCGCCGAGTTGCCCTTGATGCGCACGATGTGATCGAGTCCCGGTCCATCCAGTGCGCACCGCTCGACGAAGACGCGCCGGATCCCCCCGGAGATCTCGCTGCCGATCGCCACCGCGCTGTGGCCGTTCCGCATCCGGCAGCCGCGGATCACGATGTCCTCCGCGGGGGTGTTGACCCGCCGGCCGTCGCGATTGCGGCCCGCCTTGATCGCGACGCAGTCGTCGCCCGTGTCAAAGAAGCAGTCCTCGACCAGCACATCGCGGGAGGAGTCCGGTACGCAGCCGTCGTTGTTGGGGCCGCGGCTGATCACGTGAATCCCGCGGACTGTGACGGCGCGACTCAGCACCGGATGCACGACCCACATCGGGGAGTTGCGAATGGTGACGCCGTCCACCAGCACGCCGCGGCACCGGTGGAACTGCAGGAACATCGGGCGCAGCCGGTCCCCGGCGCCCACGATGCGCTGTGCCACCGGCAGGTCGGAGTCTCCCCAATGCTGGAGGCGAAGGCGGGCCGGCCGCTGGTCGGGCTGCCCCGGACTCCATCCGGTCGGATCGCCGTCCTCCCACGGGCCGGCCCAGTCCCACCAGCGCCCCGGCCCGGCCTGGCCGTCCAGCGTTCCGCTGCCCGTGATCGCCAGGTGGCTCTCGCCATGGGCGTAGAGAAACGGCGTGAGTCCCATGCATTCGATGCCCTCCCAGCGCGTGACCACCGGCGGCAGATAACGACACGAATCCGTGACGAAGCGCAGCGTCGCGCCGCCGCTGAGGTGCAGGTTGACCCGGCTGCGCAGCCGCAACGGGCCGGTCAGGTAGTCGCCCGGCGGCACGACCACCCGGCCGCCGCCGGCCGCGGCGCACGCATCCAGGGACCGCTGGATGGCCGCCTGTTCGTCGGTGCGCCCGTCGCCCTTCGCGCCTGACTCCGTCACCAGAAAGTCCCGATCCCGGAACGCTAGTGCCGGAATACGAGCAAGAATCGCCGGAACCGCGTCCCATGGGCTTTCCGCGCCCTCTCCGGCGCCCCCCGGCCGTAGTCCCGTCCGCCGGGCGGCGCGGGCGTCGGCGGAGCCTGCTCGGGACAGATGGGTCTTGGGGGCGGCCATGGGGTGGAAAACGGGCACCGGGGGGCTGGGAGAGACACCGGATGCTCCCACGGACCATTTGCGGACAGGTGTCCGCGTCAAGCGTTATCGGACGCTTCCCCGGCGGGCTCCTCCCGGTTTGACAGCCGCGCGGGTCGCTCTCAAATATCGCCCTGCCCCGCCGTGAGTTCGATTGATCTGAAGAAATCGCCGCCCCGAATCAGCTCGACGGCCGAATTTGCCCGCTATGTGGGACTCGCCCGCACCACGGTCTCCCGCGTGCTGAACCAGCAGCCGGGGCTGAAGCAATCGACCATTGATCGGGTGCAGCGCGCCCTGGCCGAGACCGGCTTCACGCCCAACGCCCACGCGACGCTGCTCAAGGGCAAGGGCACCTCCAGCGTCGGCATCTGCCTCGAGAATCTGCTGACGCCGCCGATCCTGCTGAAGCTCGCCACCCTGCAGCAGCAGTTGCGCGGCCAGGGCTACACGTCGCTGATCGAGGTCTACGCGCCCGGCGAAAGCCGGACGATCATCCGGCATTTCCTTTCGATGCGGGTCGAGGCCGTGGTCTTCATCGGCCATTTTGATCCCGCCGAGCTTGAGGTGCGTCTCCGGGAACTCGCCGGCCACAACATCCCGCATCTCGTCATCGACCACCACGGCATCCCCCACGCGAACACCGTCACCCTCGACCGCGCGAAGGCGATGGAGGCGATGGTCAACCACCTGCTCGATCTGGGGCACCGCACGTTTGGCCTGCTCGGCATCCCGCTCGAGCACCCCAGCCGGCTCGAACGCATCCACGGCATCCGCGCCGCGCTCGCCGCCCGGGGGCTCGACCTGCAGACTTGCGCCCGCTCGTTCGACGCCCAGTGCCCGCGGGTCCACGACTTCGAATTCGGCCAGGCGCTGGTGCGCCGGTTTCTCGAGCTTAAGCAGCCGCCCGGCGCGTACCTCGCGCTGAACGACGAAATCGCGATCGGGGCCATGCGGGCGCTGCAGGACGCCGGCGTGTCCATCCCGGGGCAGGCTTCGGTGACCGGCTTCAACAACCAGGACATCTGCACGATGATGGCGCCGCCGCTCACGACGGTCGACCAGCAGGTCGAGCCCACGATCAAGGTGGCGATGCAGGTGCTGACGGCGCAGCTGCGCAACGGCATGCCGGCACGGCCGGTCCTGCGCACGATCGCGCCGGAGCTCGTCATCCGCCAGTCCACTGGACGGGCGGCCTCGTGAGAGGCGGAGCGGGCCGCGTGGCTGGAGATTGCCGGTCGCGGCTTCGGATTCCGGCGCG
>JBAIXJ010000749.1:0-4316 GCA_037916645.1 Opitutales bacterium
AAAACGAAGGGCACCCTGAAGGTCGCCGCGTAGGCCGCGAACGCGGCGGCGCAGAGGATCCCGGCGGCGACCAGCACGTCGCGCCGGGGCGCCGGCGCCTGACTTCCGGACCCCTCGGGTTGCACCGTTCCCTTCAAGCCGGAATCGGGAACGATGCCAAGCCTCCGCCAATTCGGCATTCCCTTCAGGCCGGCGCCGGCATCGTGAAATCGGTCAGCTTGAAATCTGAGACCTTCAATCGGTCAGTCCGGAAATGACCGCTTTGCGATGACCGATTGGCAGATTTCAAGATTCTGCCGCCGCCGCCGGCCCGCTGGCGGAGCCTGATCTCGTGGCGGAGCCGCGCCTCAATCCACCGGCACGCCGGGGACGCTGAGCGAGCGGCCGTTGTCCTTTGGGCCGAGCTTGAGGATGAACGGCGCCGCGTGCCGGGCCCACTCCTGCGCCTTCGGGTAGCTCGCGGCGCTGTCGCCGAAACACAGCTGGAGCATGTCGGTGTTGATCACCCCGGGATTGAGCGGCACGGCGGCCATCCCCGCCGGCAGCTCCTGCGCCAGCGCCTGCGTGAGCCCCTCGATCGCCCACTTCGACGCGCAATACGGCGCCACGTCGGGCGAGGTGGAGCGCCCCCACCCCGAGCTCAGGTTCACGATCACGCCCCGCCCCAGGCGCACCATGGCCGGCACGAAATGCCGGATCACGTTGGCCGCGCCCTTGACGTTGACGTCGATCAGCCAGGAAAACTCGTGCGCCGGCACCGCCCAGAGCTTCGCCGGCCGGTTCATCAGGGCGGCGTTGTTGATCAGCAGGTCGGGCGGGCCGTGGGCCTCCAGCACGTGGCGCGCCCATTCCTCCACCGCGCCGTCGTCGGCCACGTCGACCACCGCGAAGTCCTGCGGCGGAGGGTGCTTCGCCCGCAGGCGGGCGACCTCATGGGACGACCGGCCGCAGGCAATGATCGTGTGCTGCTCCGCCATCCACCGCTCCGCGAGCGCGAGGCCGAGGCCGCGCGTGACGCCCGTGATGACGATTTTCATGGCTTCAATATGCCTCGGCCAACTCGGCTCGAACCATGGGGCGGCGGAGCCGCCATCAAATGGATCGAGGATTTTGAGAACGCTAATAGACGCTGATCTCCGCTAATCCGAATCAGGGAAGATTGGCGCAGAGCAGCGTTCCTGAATAGATCGGGCAAAAATGCTCGCAGGAAAACAACATGTTCAGGAATCGTGAACGGATCGTCCCTCGCCGGAGGCGGCGGTGGTCAGGGAGGCCGCACCGAAGTCTCCCTCGTGCCACCTGTTTCCTCCGAAGCGGACGATCGTCGATCGGATCCGCGCCCATCCGTGTGATCCGTGGTTCATAGTGCGACAGAGGGGATCATGCCGCAAAAACCGGCGCAAAGAAAGCCGGCAATGGCCCGGCTAACGCGATTGCAGGCTGAACTTGTTCAGGCCGGTCAGGCGGCAGGCGTCCATCACGAACGTGACGTTCTTGATCGGCGTGTCCTGGTCGGCCTGGATGAGCACGGGAATGTTGCGGTCCACCTCGCGCACCTGGCGCAGCAGGTTCTGCAGCTCGGGCTCGGTCGTGTTCTTGCCGTTGAAGGTCATCGAGCCCGTCTTGTCGATCGAGATGGTGACGGAACCCTTGAACTCGTTCTTGCCCGCCGTCTGGACCTTGGGCAGCGTGATGTTCAGCGTCGCCACGGTCTTGAACTGCATGGTGACGAACGCAAAGAAGATGAGCATGGTGAGCACGTCGATGAGCGGCACCAGCATCAACTCCGGCTTTTTGCGGCGTTTTTCGTAGAGAGCCATGGCGCAGGGGGCTGGAGACCCGTCCGGCGGGGCTACCGGTAGGTCGCCTCGACCGGCTCGGCCGGGGCCGACCCGGGCTTCAGCGTCCGGCGGCTGTTGATCCGCTCGAGGAGCGAGTCGATCTGCACCGCGTAGCTTTCCACCTTGCGCTGCAGGTAGCCGCCGCCGACGAGGGCGGGGATGGCGACGCTCAGGCCGATGACGGTCGCCGACAGCGCCAGGGCGACGCCCTTGGTGAACGCCACCGGGTCCGGCAGGCCCGTGTCAGGCGCAATCTGGGAGAAGACCTGAAGCAGGCCGGTCACCGTGCCGGTCAGGCCCAGCAGCGGGCCGGCGGCATAGATGACGTCGAGGTACGGGATGCCGCGCTCCATCCGGTTGATCTCGAGGCGCGCGAACGCCTTCACCGCGTCCTCGTCGTTGTGATGCTCCTCGGCGAAATCCAGGATCCGGGCGAGCACCGAATGCTTGCCGCCCGAGTAGGGCTTGTTCTGGACGATGGCATCGACCAGATCCTTCGGCATGATGACATTGACGCGCAGGGCATAGGTGCGTTCGCAGATGATGTAGACCATCGCGACGGAGCAGATGCCGAGGGGGTAGATGAGCAGTCCTGCCCCCTTGAAGATTTCGATCATTCCCAGGGTGGTGGTAATAAGCATGAAGGGAGATTCTTCGGATAGACGCCTGAAAGCGGAAAAGGATTCATTAATTTTCCGGCGTCAACGGTCAGTCGAGCCTAAACTGCCATGTAGGGCAGTCCGGCGGCGACTTTTTTTGCATCCCCCACTCCTTCCAGCAATTCCCCAATCGCATCCCACCGACCGTGCACCAGGGCCTCCCGGGCGCTGTCCCGGATGGAAACAGGCGCTTTCTGGCCGGCAAACCGGATCTCGCTCCGGCTCAGGTCCACGGTGATCTCCACCGCCGGGTCGGCCGCGACCGCCGCGGCCATCGCCGCGACGTCCTCGCGCCGGGCCGCCACACAGGGCAATCCGAGCGCCGTGCAGTTGCCGAAGAAGATCTCGGCGAAGCCCTCGGCCACGATCGCCTTGAACCCGTGCTTTTGCAGCGCCTGCGGCGCGTGCTCCCGCGAGCTGCCGCAGCCGAAGTTCGCCCCCGAGAGGAGGATCGTGGCGCCGCGGAAGCGCGGATCGTTGAGCGGGTGCGGGCGGGCGGTGCCGTCGGGGTTCTTGCGGACGTCGTGGAACAGGTAGGCGCCCAGCCCGTCGAAGGTGACGCATTTCATGAACCGCGCCGGGATGATGCGGTCGGTGTCGATGTCGTTGCCGGGCACGTGCACGCCCCGGCCGGTGACGGAGGTGATTTTTGTGAGGGCCATGGGAAATTGGGTTTAGAGTTCTGGGTTTTGGGTTCTGGGTTGGTTCGAGTCGCAACGCAAAACGCTGAACCCCCAACCCTGAACCGAAGGCCTCAGCCGCCGAGGCCGAAGACTTCCCGGGCGTCGGCCACCTGGCCGGTCACCGCCGCGGCCGCGACCATGAGGGGGCTCATGAGGATCGTGCGCCCGGTCGGGCTGCCCTGGCGGCCCTTGAAGTTGCGGTTGGACGAGCTCGCGCACAGCTGGTCGCCGACGAGCTTGTCGGGGTTCATCGCGAGGCACATCGAGCAGCCCGCGCCCCGCCACTCGAAGCCGGCCTCGCGGAAGATCCGGTCGAGCCCCTGCTTCTCGCACTGGGCCGCCACGATCTGCGAGCCCGGCACCGCGATGGCCTTGACGCCCGCTTTGACGCGCCGGCCGCGGAGGTATTTGGCCACCTCCTGGAAGTCGCTCACGCGCCCGTTGGTGCAGGAGCCCAGGAACGCCACGTCGATCGGCGTGCCCTGGATGGGCGCGCCGGCGCGCAGCTTCATGTAGGCCAGCGCCTCCTCGATCGAGGCCCTTTCGTTGGCGTCCTTCGTCCGCGCCGGGTCCGGGATCGTTTCCGTGACCGCGATGCCCTGGCCGGGATTGATGCCCCAGGTGACCGTGGGCGGAATGTCCTCGCCGCGCAGCGTCACCACGTCGTCGTACGCGCAGCCCGGGTCGCTCGCGACCGCCCGCCACCGGGCCACCGCCTGGTCCCATGCGGCGCCGGCCGGCGCGTACGGGCGTCCCTTGAGGTAGGCGAACGTCGTTTCGTCCGGGTTGACGTAGCCCGCCCGCGCCCCGCCCTCGATCGACATGTTGCACACGGTCATCCGCTCCTCCATCGAGAAGCGGTCGAACACCTCGCCGCCGTATTCGTAGGCGTAGCCGGTGCCGCCGTTGACGCCGAACGTGCGGATCAGGTGGAGGATGACGTCCTTGGCGTAGACACCCGGCTGGAGGCGCCCCGTGACGTTGATCCGCCGGACCTTCAGGCGCCCGATCGCCATGGTCTGCGTGGCCAGCACGTCGCGGATCTGCGTCGTGCCGATGCCAAACGCGATCGCGCCGAACGCGCCATGGGTGCTCGTGTGCGAATCGCCGCAGGCGATGGTCGTGCCGGGCTG
>JBAIXJ010000750.1:0-1957 GCA_037916645.1 Opitutales bacterium
AGGTAGCGCACCAGCTTGAGGCGCTGGGCCTCGCCGCCGCTGAGCGTGTTGAGGGGCTGGCCGAGCGTGAGGTAGCCCAGGCCGACCTCGACGAGCGACGCGAGTCGCCGGCTGATCTCCGGCTGGCCCGCGAACAGCGGCAGGGCCTCGTCGACGCTGGTGTTGAGCAGGTCGGAGACCGAGCGGCCGTTCCAGGTGATGGCGAGCACCTCCGGCTTGAACCGGCGCCCCTCGCACACCGCGCAGGGCACGAAAACGTCAGAGAGGAACTGCATCTCGATCCGCTCGTAGCCGAGGCCCTGGCAGTGGTCGCACCGGCCGTCGCCGCTGTTGAACGAAAAACTGCCGGGACTGAAGCCCGCCTCCTGGGCGGCGGGCGTCGCGGCGTAGAGCTCGCGGATGAGTTCCCACGCCTCCGTGTAGAGCGCGGGATTCGAGCGCGGCGTGCGGCTGATCGGCGACTGGTCCACCAGGACAACCTCGCCGACGGGATGCTCGGCGTGGATGTCCCCGACCGCCGCGGGATCCTCGGCCAGCTGGTGCCGCTGCGTGAGCAGGCCCTGGTAGATGACGTTGTCGAGCAGCGTGGATTTGCCGGAGCCGGAGACGCCCGACAGGCAGATGAGGCGGCGCAGGGGCAGGGCGAAGCTCAGGTTCACCACGTTGTGCTTCGAGGCGTCGCTGAACCGCAGCCAGCCGTCGGCACCGGCGGGCCGGCGCCCCGTGCGCACGCTGGCCGGCCGGGCCCCGGAAAGGTAGGCGCCCGTGAGGCTCGCGGGCGTCCGCACCAGCTCGGCGACGGACCCCTGGAACACGATCTGGCCGCCGCGGCCGCCAGGCTCCGGGCCGACCTCGATGACCTGGTCGGCGGCGCGGATCATGGCCTCGTCGTGCTCGACGACGATGACGGTGTTGCCGGCGTCCGTCAGCGAGCGGATGATTCCGATCAGCCGGCCGATGTCGCGCGGGTGCAGGCCCACGCTGGGTTCGTCGAGGACGAAGAGCGTGTCGACCAGCGAGGTGCCGAGGCAGGAGGTGAGGTTGACGCGCTCGACCTCGCCGCCGCTCAGGGTGCGGGATGGCCGGTCGAGCGTGAGGTACCCGAGGCCGACCTGCTCGAGGTAGCGCAGCCGCGTGACGATGGAGTCGTAGGCGAGATCGGCGGAATGGCTCCCGGGTTTTGCGTGCTGGGTTTTGGGCTTGGCGTCGAGGAGGAGCGCGAGCAGGTCCGAAACCGCGAGCTGGTAGAGCTGGGGCAGGGTGCGGCCCCGCCACTGCCAGCACAGCGCCTCGGGCTGGAGGCGCGCGCCGCCGCAGGCCACGCAGGTGTTGTAGGCGCGGTAGCGCGAGAGGAACACCCGCACGTGCATCTTGTAGGTCTTGGTCTCGAAGTAGCGGAAGAAGCCCTTGAGCCCGTACCACGCCTTCGGCCAGCGCTTGCCGGGTTTGCCGTAGTCGGGGTCGCCGTCGATGATGAAGGTCTTCTGCGCCGGGCTGAGGTCGGCGAACGGCACGTCGGTGGGGATGCCCAGTTTCTTGGCAAAGACGTAGAGGTCCCGTTTCGACTCGCCGTAGATCTCGCCCTCCCACGGCTTGATGACGCCCGCGTCCAGCGAGAGGGACTGGTCCGGGATGGCCAGGCGGTAGTCGATGTCGATGATGCGGCCGAAGCCCCGGCATTTCGGGCAGGCGCCCAGCGGCGAATTGAAGGAGAACAGGGCGGGCGTCGCGGCGCGGAACGTGCGGCCGGTCTTCGGCGAGTGCAACCCGCGCGAATAGTGGCCGATCTCCTCGAACACCTGCGGGTCGGGATCGCCGGCGGGCCGCGCGAAGAGGCGCACCTGTCCCTGGCCGAAGTGCAGCGCCGTCTCGACCGCCTCGAGGAACCGCCCCTGGTTCGCCGGGGCGAGGGCCACTCGGTCCTGCACCACGAAGAGGATCGAGGCGGACTGCAGGG
>JBAIXJ010000751.1:0-3503 GCA_037916645.1 Opitutales bacterium
GCAGGCCCGGGTCGACAGCTACAGCGGGTACCGCACGAGCCTCGACCTGAACCGCGTGCTGCTCAAGGACAAGCTGGCGGTCCGGGTCAGCGGCGCGTTTCAGCACGAGGGGTTCGTCCGCAAGCCCTCCGGCGTGAATACCGTCCGTTACAACGCCATGCTCAAGTACCGGCCTTTCCGCAACACGACGGTCAACGCGACGGTGAACTACTACCGGATGAATGGCAACCGGCCCAACTTCATCCCGCCGCGCGACAACATCTCCTACTGGATTTCCAGCGGCAAGCCCACGTGGGATCCCACCACCCAGCAGATCCACATCAACGGCGTCACGGTCGGCACCTACACTTCTGCGACCTACAACGGTCCGGATTACTTCAGCGCCACGCTGCTCGGCGGCAGCCACAGCCAGATGTTCATTGACCAGAACGGCCTCAGCTACTGGTCGGCACCCCAGACGTACAACAACACGGCGGCCCTGCTGCCCGGGACCACCGTGCGGGGCCCGACCGCAGGCGGCCAGTCCACCCGCTTCCTCCAGACCACCGGCGTTGCAGGTGCGACCGGCACCGCCGCCAAACCCTCGGCCCAGCCGCTGTACGTCACCACCCCGACGATCAGCGACAAGTCGGTCTATGACTGGTCGAAGGTCAACCTTTCCTCCCCCAACCGGTTGATGGACCGGACGATCACGACCAACCTCTCGGTCGAGCAGCAGTTCCTCAACACGCCGCGGCACATCTTGGTGGCCCAGGCCGCATTCATGCGGGAAGATTCGCTTCGGTACCAGCGCAACCTGCTCGGCATCGCGAACACCGAGGGTCAATCCGGACAGCTCGAGATCGATCCCAACGAGAAGTACCTCGACGGCACGCCCAACCCGTATTTCCTCCGCCCGCTGATCGTCTCGGACAAGCCTCGCACCTCGTGGTTGCCGCAGAAGTGGGACACCTATCGCGCCCAGATCTTCTACGAGCTCAACCTTACCAACGAAAACAACTGGCTGAAGTGGCTCGGACGCCAGCAGATCACTGGCTACGACGAATACAAGTACCAGATCAGCCGGCAGTACACCTGGCGCGAGGCCATCCTCGACGCCAAGCCTTGGCTGCAGCCCGGCCTCTATCGCAGCTACCAGGGCTCGCCTGCGGGCACTCCCGCCAACGTCGGGCTCACCAACGGCCTCTTCCGGTACTACGTCGGCGACAACAGCGGTTACAACGTCGACTACGCCCCGCCGGAATTCAATAACAACGGCACCTATAACTTCGTGTGGGGCCGCGCCGCGACCAGCACCCTGCCCGCCATCTTCTACAGCGAACCGACGCTGCTGGGCCTGGCGGGCGCCGACAAGAGCGGCGGCAACTTCAATACCAAGCAGATCATCAAGACCGCCGGGGCCGTGCTGCAGAGCCACTTCTTCAACGACGCTCTTGTCGTGACCCTCGGCACGCGCGAGGACAAGGTCTACTCGAAGTTCGGCTACCAGGAGGCCAACGGCTCCGTGCTGGCTGCGCCCGACGGCATGAACTTCGACTACAGCTACCTCAACCACTGGCAGTCCGGCGACTACGCGTTCAACAGCGGCAAGACCACCAACGTCCAGTACGTCGTCCGGCCCTTCCGCGAATTTCCGGGCTTCATCAAGCAGGTCGAGCAAAGCAGCGGGTCCATCTTGGCCGACGTCTTCCGCGGCATGTCGCTGAACTACAACCAGGCGAGCAGCTTCATCGCTGCGACGCCCGCCCAGGACCTCTACCTGAACCGGCTGCCGAATCCCCGGGGCACCGACAAGAGCTACGGCCTCGGGCTCGAGTTGTTTGACGGCAAGGTCGTCGTCCGCGTGACCCGCTATACGACGCTGCAGAAGGACATCCGCAACGGCGACGCCAACACGACCGCCCAGCGCGTCATTCGCACCGACCTGCTGCTGCAGGGCGCGACCCCGGCGCGGTTTGTGCTCCAGAATGTCGCCGGCGGCACCACGGCATCCTACGGGCCCAACAACAACCAGTTTGGATGGATCAAGGCGAACAACCCCACTTGGACCGATGCCCAGGTCTTCACGGAGTTCGCCCGGCAGGTCCAGCTCCCCGAGGACCAGATCCGGGCGCTGATGAATCCCACGCCGCCGATCGCCGCGACCAACGACATCGCCGCGCGCGGCACGGAAATCGAGATCTTCGCCAATCCGACGAAATACTGGACGGTGACGGCGAACGTCACGGACACGCAATCCTACATCCGCAACGTGTCCTCCACCCTCCAGCGGTGGATCGATCAGCGCATGCCCGTGTGGACCACGCTCGTCGACCAGGCCGCCGTCTACCCCGCCGGCACCCCGAACGCCGGCCAGCCGTGGTATTGGGCGGCCTCCGGCAACAACTCCGCGGCCAATGACCGCGATGTGAACACCGGGGCCACGGGCAATCCGAATAAGCTCTGGTGGATTCACAATTACGGCGGCTCGCAGAGCGCGCAGGCCAACTTCATCGCATTCGTGCAGTCGCCGTACAACGTGATCAAACAGCTCGAAGGCCAGGCCAACCCGCAGACCCGCCGCTACAACTTCCGGCTGGCCACCACCTACGGCCTTGCCGGAATCACCGACCATCACATCCTGCGGAACTTCACGGTCGGCGGCGCCGTCCGCTGGGAGGACAAGGGCGCGATCGGGTTTTACGGCAAGCAGCAGCTCCCGGCGGCGATCACCGACCTGGACGTCAGCCGTCCGATCTATGACAAGTCGCACACCTACCTGGACCTCACCATCAGCTACAAGACGAAGCTGTTCGGGGGCCGGATTCCCGCCAAGTTCCAGCTCAACGTCCGCAACTTGACGGAGAACGGCCGGCTCCAGCCAATCGCCGCGTATCCGGATGGCACGATCAACACCTACCGGATCATCGATCCGCGCCAGTTCATCCTGAGCGCGACCTTCGACATGTAGTCATCCTCGCGGGACTGCCCGCCTTTGCTTTCTTCTTGGCCCATCACCGCCACCCCTCCGGGTGGCGGTGATTCTTTTCGGGCGGCCGGCACTCTGCGGCGGCGGGGCGGGCCCGCCGCGTTCCCTCCAAGGCGTTGCATGGCCCCCGCGTGCTGCTAGAAAGCTCGCCATGCCTGAACGCCGAAGCGGACCGCAGCCGAACGCCGTCGCGGCAGCGGCCCGGATATGCGCGCTGATCGTCCTGGCCACGCTCGCGGCCTATCTGCCGGCGCTCAGGGGCGGCTTCATCTGGGATGATCTCGCCCACGTGACCCGGCCCGGTCTCCAGTCGTGGGACGGACTGCGGCGCATCTGGTTCGAGTTCGGGGCCACCCAGCAGTACTACCCCCTGCTGCACTCGGCGTTCTGGGTCGAACACCGCCTCTGGGGCGATTCGCCACTGGGCTACCACCTGCTCAACGTCCTGCTGCACGCCGCGGCGGCGTGCCTGCTCTGGCAGCTCCTGCGGCGTCTGGCGCTTCCCGGCGCCACCTTCGCCGCGCTGCTGTTCGCC
>JBAIXJ010000752.1:0-5294 GCA_037916645.1 Opitutales bacterium
GCTGGTCGCGCAGCCGGAACCCAAGAGCAACGCCGCGGCGGCGCCAAAGGCCGCCAAGGGTGGGAAGGATTGGTTTTGCATAAGGGGCAATTCAGGTTTCGTCCGCGGCTTTGCTGGGGCGGGGTCCGGTCATCCTCCGCCACCGCCCAGGGCGCTGAGCCTCCAGTGCAGGGCGTAGGCGTCGGGCACGTCGCCCGTCGGCAGGGTGGGTCCGTCGCCGCCCCCGGACGCGAGCTTGCGGAGGTCAATCGCGCCGAAATGACTGGTGAAGTCCTTGAAGGCCATCGACCAGACATCGACCACCACCTTGCCGCTGCGCTGGTCGAGTTCCTCAAAATGTTGTTCCACGAGGCCGCGGCCACTGCTGTAGGGGCTGCCGAGGCTGCGCGCCGCGCCCATGGCGCCACCGGTCCCCAGTTCCAGCAGCGGATCATAGACCTTGGAAAGCTCCTCGGTGCGCTCCTTCCGCTGGCTATTGAATTCGAAGGCAGATTTCATCCATTCCTGCCCCGGGACGTGTTCGGCGAATCCCCAGAGCGTCTCTTTGACCGCGTCGGTGGCCACGCCTTCATACCACTCCCCGAGCCAGGGGCCGAAGTAGGCCAGCAGGCCCGCCAACTGGCTGGGCGGGCGGATTGGGGGCGGCGGCTCCGCGGCCGGCCACTCATAGGCCCAGCGCGGCAGGCGGGAAGAGGGCGCACCACGCGCCGGAGTCATGCCGGGCCGGAGCGGGCCCACGACCAGCGAACTGTCCCGAAGATCGACCACCGAGGGATCCGCGTCGGAAACGTCGGGCGCCGCACCCGCCGCGGGGGCATCGCCGCCGACGTCTTGGCCGAGAATGGCAGCGACCACGTCCGCATCCGGATTGGCGGGCTGGCCGAAAAAGGCCGTGCCGCTGCGGACGGGCGCGACGTCGAAGGCGCCGCCCAGCCGGTCGGTGATCTCGCCCTCCCGGGCGTCCCAATCCGCGCGGTAATGCCGGGCCTGCCGGATGCGCGCCTGGCGGGCCAGCTCCTGCTGGACCCGGAACGCCTCGGCCTCGGCCGCGGCCCGGGCCGCCGCTTCCGCCTCGGCCTGGGCCTGCGCGCGCTGCTGCGCGGAATTGTCTTCGAAAATGCTGGCGAACAACATGCCGACCAGGGCGCCGGCGAGTTCGTTTCGGATCATCTGGTTGGTGTTGATGCGGGGCGCGGTATGCTGCGGGGTGCTGCGGGATGGATAGTTGTTCTGGCTGGATGAGCGATCCACCGTTGCCCCGGTCATCTGTTCGAGTTGGCCGAGTGCGGACTGGCTGCGCAACGTGCCGTTGTCGAACTGTGAATTCCGTCCCAGGCGTTCCGCGGTCTGGCCGCTCATGGCGTTGCCGGAGAGACCCGCTTGGCCCAAGGCGAGATTCGGCCCAAGCCCCAGCGCTAGCAATGCGGCCAGGGCAAGAGCGGGGGAACGGCGGGCGGTCGGTTTCATGGGCTGAGGACTCAGCGACGGTTCTTGAGTTCGTCCATTTCGGCGGCGATCGAGGGCTTCAGTGACGGATCGAGCTCAACGGCCCGGTCGAGGTCGCGGGCGGCGGATTTGTACCGGCGCAGGGCCAGGTTGGCGCGGCCGCGGATGGCGAATGATTCGGCGTCGGCGGGGGCGATTTGCAGCGCCTTTCCGGCCGCGGTGGCCGCCTCCTCATTGCGGCCCTGCTGGAGCAGGGCGAGGGCGAGCGTCGAGAAACCCCAGGCCGTGTCGGGCATGAGCTTGAGCGCGCTCGTGCAATCACTCACCGCCTTCGCGGCGTCGTTGCGGCTCAGCAGGACGCGGGCGCGGACGAGGAGGGGGAGCGGCTGCTGCGGATCGAGGGCGATGGCCTGTTCGCAATCGCTCATCGCCGCCTCGAGCCGGTTCCGCTGCAGGTGGCAGTGGCCCCGGAGGGCGAAGGCGTACATGGCCTTCGGGTTGAGCGCGATCGCCTGGTTGCAGTCCACGATCGCCTCATCGTAGCGCTGCTGCTGGTGGAACACGGCGGCCCGCTCCACGCGCAGCTGCCAGTCGTTGGGGCTGGCCGCGATCGCCTGGTTGAAGGCCGCCATGCCTTCGGCCGTCTGCCCGCGGGCGAGCAGGGCCTGCGCTTTCAGGCGGAGCGCCTCCGGATTGTCGGGGCTGAGTTCGAGGGCGCGTCCGCCAAAACGGATCACCGCCTCCCAGTTTGCCCGCTTGGCCTCGCTGCGGGCGACCAGCAGGCAGGCCTGCGGATCCTGGGAACCGAGGGCGAGGGCTTTGTTGGCGTCGGCGATGGCGTGCTCATCGTCGCCGAGCCGGGCGGCAGCCAAAGCGCGCGTAAGGTAGTAGTCCGCCTGCTCGGGACGAGCCCGGATGGCCAGGGAAAGGTCCTCCGCGGCGCCTTCCGGATCACCGGTTTCGAGGCGGGCCCGGCCGCGGCCGGCCAGGGCTTCGGGCAGCTGCGGGGCCTGCGCGAGCGCCCGGGAGAAGCGGGTGGCCGCGGCGGCCCAGTCGCCCTTGGCGAGGTCGAGTTGGCCGAGGTTGAGCCAGGCCACGACGTTCTTCGGATCGAGCTTCAGGACGCGCTCGAAGCCTTCGCGCGCAGCCGGGGCCTCCTTGCGCTCCCGGTGGGCGATGGCCTGGAGCATCAGCAGGTCGAGATCGTCCGGCGCCTTTTGGGCGGCGACCGTGGCGTCCTCGAGCGCGGCGGCCCAGTCGCTGCGAAACGAATTGATCCACGCCCGTTCCCGCCGGGCCTCCGGGGCGTCAAGGGCGACGGCCTTGTCGGCGTCACCGAGGGCGGGATCCAGCTGCCCGAGGTTCCGCCGGGCGCGGGCGCGCAGCAGCAGCAGTTCGCCCTGGCGCGGGTCCACGGCGAGTCCGCCGGTGGCGTCGGCGACCACTTCGGGCCATCGGGCGTGGGCGGCCAGCAGGCGGGCGCGGCTGACCCGGAAATCGACCCGGAAGGGGTCGAGGCGGATCGCCTCGGTGAAATCGGCGAGGGCGCCCACGGGATCGCCGATCTTCAGACGCAGGAGGCCGCGGACATGCCAGAGGGCCGCGTTCTGCGGCTGCGCCTTGAGGGCGGCGGTCTGGACGCCAAGCTGATCTTCCGGTGAGGACGGGGGGCTTTCGGGGTTTTGGGCGCCGAGGCGGGGTGGAATCCAGAGCGCAACGCAAACGGCGATGATTGATGGAAGGATGGGCCGGCGGGAGCGGCGGTTCATAAAGTCGAAGGCTGGAAAGAAGCGATCCGCCCAGGGCGGATTCCGGCGGCAATGCGCCGTAACGAGCCGAGGAAGCAGGGCTGCTGTTACATCGGCACACTGCCCGCGGGTGTTGACCAAAGAACTTGTCAGCGACCGACAAAATCAAGCCACCGCCGGCGCCGGCTGAAAAGGCTTATACACTGCGCCCGGAGACGAAGAAGTTGCGATGAACGAACAGATTAAGCCGGCAAATGTGAGGCTTTTCCCCCGCCTCGGCCCGATCCGGAGCGGCCGGCGGTCCGGAGGCGTGAAGCCGCGGCACGACAGGCCTGATGCGGGGCCCGGTCCGGCCGCCTGTCGACGAAAGGCGAGCCCGGCGTGGCAGATGCGCCGGCTACAGCCGCGCCTCGATCGCCACGAGCAACTCGGGATAGCCCTCGACCGCCGGAAACTGGGGGAACTGCCGGACCACACCCTCCGGCGCGCGAAACAGGATGCCTTCATCCGCCTGCATGAGCATCGAAGTGTCGTTGAACGAGTCGCCGGCGGCGATCACCCGGTAGTGGATCGACTGCAGGGCGCGCACCGCCTCGCGCTTCTGGTCGGCGATCCGGAGCTGGTAGCCGGTGATGCGGTCCGACGCCACGACGAGCCGGTGACAGAGCAGCACCGGCCAGCCGAGCTGGCGGAGCAGGGGTTGGGCGAACTGCTCGAACGTGTCGGACAGGATGATGACCTGCGCGCGGGAACGCAGCGCGTTGAGGAAATCGACCGCCCCCGGCAGCGGCGCGAGCTCGCCGATGACGGCCTGGATGCGTGACAACGTGATGCCATGGCGGTCGAGGAGCTCCAGCCGGCCGCGCATGAGCTTGTCGTAATCGGGCTCGTCGCGGGTGGTGCGGCGCAGTTCGGGGATGCCGGTGCGCTCGGCGACCGCGATCCAGATTTCCGGGGTGAGTACGCCCTCCATGTCGAGGGTGACGATGCTTTGTTTCACTGGCGGCGCAGTGAACCAGAAGTCCGCGCGCGAAGGCAAGCCGCGACCGCGGGGGGACGCGCCGCGCCGGGCGCCGGGATGGCCCGCGGCGCCGCCGGATTTCCACGCGCCGCCGTTTGACTGTTGGGCAATTCCGAACCCTTTGTGCCGCACGACTCGACGTCGCCGGCGTCCTCACCAGGGCCAGCGAGTCGGGCTGAACCCCAACCCCCGAGAACCATGGCTGATGTCACCCTGATTCAGAGCAAAGACACGACCGCCAACCCGGCGCCGCTCGGCCTGCTGGCCTTCGGCATGACCACCGTGCTGCTGAATTTCCACAATGCCGGCTACTACGAGCTGAACAGCATGATCCTGGCGATGGGCATCTTCTACGGCGGCATCGCCCAGGTGATCGCCGGCTACATGGAGTGGAAGAAGAACAACACCTTCGGCACGACCGCCTTCTCATCGTACGGTCTGTTCTGGCTGACCCTGGTCGCGCTCGTGCTCCTGCCCAAGATCGCCGGCGCGACCGCGACCAGCGCCACGGCGCTGGGCGCCTATCTGGCCGTCTGGGGGCTGTTCACCGCCGTGATGTTCCTCGGCACGCTGCGGCTCAACCGCGCCCTGCAGTTCGTCTTTGCCTCCCTCACCATCCTGTTCTTCCTGCTCGCCGCGGGCGAGTGGACCGGCAATGCGGGCCTGACGCATTTCGCCGGTTACGAAGGCATCGTCTGCGGCCTGTCCGCCATGTACGCCGGGCTCGCCCAGGTGCTGAACGAGCTGCACGGCTCGGTGGTGCTGCCGCTGGGGCCAGTCGCCAGATAAGTCCGGAGGGAGCCTTGATGAATCTCGCATTGGCTTTGCGCCGGCTGCCGGCCGGCGTCGTCCTGCTTGGTATCCTCCCGCTGCTGGCGCCCGCGGCTGTGCCACTTTTTGAGGGACTCGGGGCCCACACCCGGAAGATCACGACGGCCTCGCCCGAGGCGCAGAAGTATTTCGATCAGGGTTTGACCCTGATGTACGGCTTCAACCACGATGAAGCCATCCGTTCCTTCCAAAAGGCCGCGGAACTGGATTCGGCGGCGTTGATGCCGTGGTGGGGCATCGCCTTGTGC
>JBAIXJ010000753.1:0-11778 GCA_037916645.1 Opitutales bacterium
GATGGGCGACGACGAAGAACTCTTCCGGCAGGCGCTCGATGTGCTGCGCGCCACGCGGCGGGCCTCGACCTCCATGCTGCAGCGCCGCCTGCGCATCGGCTACAATCGCGCGGCGCGCGTGATGGAGTTGATGGAACAGCGGGGCATCGTCGGGCCGGAGAACGGCGCGCAGCCCCGCGAGATCCTCGGCGACCTGGACAAGCTCTAGGGAAACCGCGGCTGTCCGCCTTCCCGGCTGCGCGCGCCTCGTTCCGCCGCGTTTTCCGGCCGGCGTCCAAAATCCGTCTTCCCATCCTCCGCGAAATGGCATAGCTGACACTCATGCAGACCATCGGTGAACGCCTTGAAGAGGCCCGCAAGCGCAAGGGGATCTCGATCCGTGAAGCGTCCGAGGCGACCAAGATCCGCAGCGACTATCTGCACAAGCTCGAGAGCAACAGCTTCGATCTCAACCTGCCCGAGATCTACATCCGGGGCTTCCTGCGCAACTACGCGAACTACCTGAAGCTCAACTGCGACAAGGTGCTGGCCGATTACAAGACGCTCGCTCCCAATGAGGGCCGCGGGTCCCGCCGCGAGAACCGGGAGATTTACGGCCGCATGGATCTCGGGCAGCCCGCCCACCAGGCGCCCGAGGCGGCCGCCCCCGCCGCTCCGGCCGAGGCGCCGCCGGCGCCCCCTCCCCCGATGCGGCCCAGCTTTCCGCCCGCGGCCGGCGGCGGCGCGAGAACGATTGACCCTGCGCTGCTGGTCAAGGGCGGGATCGTGCTGGGCGCGCTGTTGTTCATCGTGCTGATCATTTTCGGAATCCGGGCGTTGTCCGGTGGCGGGACGAGGTCCGCCGCGACTGAGATCCGCCCGGTGGCCCAGCAGACAATCACGCTCATCGCGGATGACACGGTCCGGGTGAAACTCGTGCAGGAGCTTGACGGGGCGGAGCTGTTTCAGGGCACGCTGATCAAAGGCGAATCCCGCTCGTTCCCGAAACGCGGCTCCCTGCTGCTCACGGCCACCGCGCTTCAGAACGTGCAGATTGAGATCAACGGACGGCGACAGCCCAATCCGTACTCCGGCTACACGAAGATCCGGATTGAATGACGCGCGCCGGCGGCGCGACGCCGCATCCGGCGACCGATGGAACGTCAGTCACCTCAGCCCGACGGGCGGACCGAGGATCTCCCGCCATACCACCGCCTGCCGCAGGGTCCCGGGCTGCCGTAGATCCAGGACCCGCGCCTGGACCGCCACTCGGGCCGGCGCCTCGGTCGGCAACGCGAAAATGCTGGCCCGGCGCGCGGCCTCGAGCTCCTGCAGCTGCCGGATCAACTGCTCCTGCAGGTCGGGCGCCGAACGAACCTCGGTCACGACCGGCGCGTCGGCGGGGGCCGCGGGCACGCTCTCGGGCGGCGGCACCACAAACGGCCTGACCTCCTCGATCATGGGCGGCGCCTCCGGGAACGATGGGGCGGGTTCCGATTCCGCGGATTCGGTCTCCGGCGGGGGGACCGGGGCGAGACCGCGCCGCTCCATGATGCGGCGGCGGATCTCCTCCTGAATCCGCCGGGTGCGCTCGGCCTGATCCGGGTCCATGCCCGGCGGCGCGCCGCCGGGCTCCCGCGGGCCGGCCGTCTTCAGCTTTTGCAGGATCGCCACCACCGCCACGGCGATGAGAAAGAGGACCTGCAGATGTTCAAGGACCCAATCCATGGTGGCGGCCGGTCAGCGGCCCCGCGGGCCGGAAAGATGGAAACGATCCGACACGAGGTTCTTGTCCCTTCTATTTCTTCCCGCCGTCCGGCGCGGCAATCGCCGACCGCATTTCCGTGTCGGCCTGGATGTTCTGGAACCGGTAGTAATCCATCACGCCGAGGCGGCCGTTGCGGAATGCCTCGGCCATGGCCAGCGGCACCTGAGCCTGCGACTCGACGACCTTCGCCTGCATTTCCTGCACGCGGGCCTTCATCTCCTGTTCGAGGGCCACGGCCGCGGCGCGCCGGATTTCCGCCTGCGCCTGGGCCATGTTCTTGTTCGCCTCGGCCTGCGCCACCTGCAGCTTCGCGCCCACGTTTTCGCCCACGTCCACATCGGCGATGTCAATGGACAGGATTTCGAACGCCGTCCCCGCGTCGAGCCCGCGGGCGAGCACGGTCTTCGAGATGCTGTCCGGGCTCTCGAGCACGTGCTTGTAGGATTCCGACGAGCCGATGGTGGTGACGATACCCTCGCCCACGCGGGCAATGATCGTGTTCTCCTTCGCGCCGCCGACAAAGCGGTCCAGGTTGGTGCGCACGGTGACCCGGGCCTTCACCTTCACCTGGATGCCGTCCTTCGCCACGCCGTCGATCGTCGCCCGACCCTGCTCCGGATTCGGGCAATCGATCACCTTGGGGTCGACCGACGTGCGCACGGCCTCGACGACGCTCTTGCCCGAGCCCTTGGTCGCCAGGTCGATGGCGCAGGCACGATCCCACACCAGTTCGATCCCGGCCTTCTGCGCGGCGACGAGGGCCTGCACGGTGGGCACGACGTTGCCGCCCGCCAGATAATGGGCGGCGATCTTGTCCGTGTTCAGGGGGATGCCCGCCTTGACCGCCGTGATGCGCGCCTCGACGACGAGACTGTAGGGCACGCCGCCCAGCCGCATGCCGACAAGGTTCATGACGCTGACCGGGGCGCCGTTCAGCCGGGCCTTGAGCCACACACCGATGAACGAGATGAAGATCCCGAGGACGACCAGCAGGAGGATGCCGATCGGGATGAGAACGATGAGGGGAAGGTTGATCATGAGCGGTCGGGGTTGGATTTGGAAACGATCAGACGGAAATTGTCCACGCCGGTCACCTGCAGCGTCGCGCCTCTGGGTGCGTGGCCGGACTGGCAGAAGGCCTCATAGCGCCGCCCCTCCACCCGCACGTAGCCGGTCGGCGCCAGCGTGGTGAGGGCCTCGGCGGACTTGCCGACCACGGCCGCCGAGTCGGCCGGCGGCGGCTGGCTGGTGGAGCCCGAGGTCGACTGTACCACGAGCCCGCGGCCAAATCGCGTGCGGGGCAGGATCACCAGTTCCACATAGATCGTGGCGGCCAGCAGCACCATGGCGACGGCCGACGCCAGGCCCGCGGCGAACACGCCGTAGTCCTGGTACGCGAAGACGCAGCCGGCGAACATCGCGATCGTCCCGAGCACCGCGAGCAGGAAGCTGCTGACAAACACGTCGCTCGCCAGCAGCACGACTCCCACCAGAAACAGCAATACGATCGTCGTCATGCCTCGACCTTCTCCACGATGAGACTGAAATCCGTCCGGCCGCGCACGACCACCGCGGCGCCGGCGTCGATCGCTCCGATATCGACCCGGGCCTCAAACCGGCGTCCATCGATTTCAACCTGACCGATCGGCCGCAGCGCCGTCGCCGCCACCCCGCGCTGGCCGATGAGCGCGTCGAGCGCGGCGGTCGCCTCCGGGGCCGCACCCGCGATCTGGGCCGCGCCGCCCACGGCAGCGCCGACCACCAGCCGGTCCCACACCCAGCCCTTCGGCAAGAAGCGCGCCAGCACGGCAATCAAGGCGAGGGCGATGATCACCCCGAGGCCGAGATTCACCATGGGCTGGATGAAGACGTCGCCCGTGTAGTGGATCGGCTCATTCGGCCAGATGTCCGCCATGGCCCAGAGCAGCGAGCCGAGCATGAGGATGATCCCGCTCAACGCCAGGACGGCGACGCCCGGGAAAAAGAAGATCTCGACTGCCACCAGGATCACGCCGACGGCAAACACCAGCATCGGCTCGTGACCCGAGAACCCCGCGACATAATGACCAAGGAAAACGACCGCGAGCAGGCCGATACCGGCGAAGCCGAAGAATCCGAATCCCGGCGTCTTGAATTCAATGAAGAGGCACACAATGCCCAGGCCCAGCAGCACCGGGGCGATGGCATTGAGATATTGAGCCAGCCGCTCCGACCAGGTGACCTCCAGGCGCACCACCTGAAACCCGCCCGGTCCGAACTTCTGGCGCAGGAGATCGTCCAGATTCTTGGCGACGCCCGCGGCCAGCAGCGGCTGCGGCGGATTGCCATAGGTCTTGGCCGCCTCGTTGGCCGTCAGGGAAAGGAGTTCGCCCTTCGGTTTGATTACCACGTCGCCGACCTTCAGCTCGTAATCCTTGTCCACCATCGCGGAAATCACCTCGCCGCGATAGCCCTTGCCCTCCGAAATCGCCCGGAGCCGGGCCTTGAGGTAGCTGACGATCTTGAGCTTCATCGTCTCGTCGATGTCCTGGCCGGTCATGGTCACCGGCGCCGCCGCTCCGATGACGCCCCCGGGAGCGAACCAGATTTCCTGGGTCGAGGCCGAGATGAACGCCCCCGCCGAGACCGCCTCGTCATCGACAAAAGTGATCGTCTGCCCGGGAAACTTCTCGAGGTCCTCCATGATCTCGAACGTGGTGTCCAGCGCCCCGCCCGGCGTCTTCATGTCGAGGACCACGGCGCCGGCCTTGTGCTCGATGGCTTCCTTCAGGCCCCGGCGCAGGATGTACAGGATCGGACGCGCGATTTCGTCCCGCACCGGAAGAACATAGACGGTCACCCGTTCCGCGGGCGGGTGGGTCTTCAGGTCCGACGCCGGGACGGCCTCCGGCTTCGCCGGCGGCGGAGCAGCGGGCGCCGCCTCTTCGGCCGAGGCCGCCAGCACCGTGATCATGACACCGAGCCAGAGCTGTAGGACTTTCCGCAACATGAATTCGGTTCGATTCTGGTGCCCGCCGGCGGCCGAAGCAAGCGCCCCGATGCCCGGGGGCATTACACACGGCCGCGCCGTTTCCATGCGCGCCGTGATCCGACTCCGCACGCCGCCCGGTGGGTGGGGGGGCGCGGCCTTGCCGGCGCGGCAGCCCGCATGGGGAGAAAAAGTCTTTGTCGACGCCCGGGGCATCTTCTACATGTTCGGACCTCATGGAAAAAATCCCCTACCTTGGCCAAACCCTGACGCGCTGGCAGGTGGGTCCCTCAACCTTTCTGGCCCTGCCCGAGAAAGGGGCGCGCCTGATGAACTGGCACCTCAACCTCGCGGACGGCACGGTGCGGGACATCATCTACTGGCCCGAGTTGCAGTCGCTCGATGACATCGCCAAGGTCCGGGGGGGGAATCCGATCCTCTTTCCATTTTGCGGCCGCACGTTCGACCGGGGGCAGATCCACACTTGGTGCGACGAAAACGGCACCCGCCGGCCCATGCCGATCCACGGCGTGGCGCGCCAGGGCGACTTCCAGGTCACGCGTCTCGACGACCGCGGCTTCACGGCCCTGTTTCAACCCGGCGCGGAAGCGCGCGCCGCCTATCCCTACGATTACGAATTCAGCGTCAGCTACCGGTTCGATGCCCTGGCGCTGTTTGTCGAATTGCGCCTGCGCAACCTCGGCACCAAGCCCATCCTCTGGAGCGCCGGCCATCACTTCTATTTCACCGTGCCCTGGCGCGAAGGGCGGACGCGGGCCGATTACTTCGTCCGCATCCCGGCCGGCGCGACGCTGCGGCAGGACTTCGAGCAGGGCGGCCTCCATCCGGGGCCCCGCCTCAAACCGGAGGAACCGCTGACCAGCAAGGACCTCATCGACGTCTTTCACACGAACCTCAAGAGCAACCCCGTCGTGCTCGGCGAGCGCGCCGGCGCCGAGCACATCGCCCTGCGACTCGGATCGGAACGCCGGCCGCCGAAGCAGTCCGTGGTGGTGACCTGGACTCTGGCCGATGACTCGCCGTTCTACTGCGTGGAGCCTTGGATGGGTCCGGCGAACTCGCCGGAGCACAAGACCGGACTGCATCAGGTCGCGCCGAGCGAGATTCAGACGTTCCTGGTCGAGGTCAGGGTGACTTAGCGCCGCCGGCGGGCGCGGTTCCGGCGCGCGGCCGGCGGGAATTCGTCGACGCCGGCGGATTTTCGGTTACGATAACCGCGCTCGATTACTCCACGCCCAGGCCATGCCCGCATCACCCTCCATGTTCGCGATCTTCGATGTCGGGGGTCCCGAGGTCCTGCTGATTCTGTTGGTGGCGCTGCTTCTTTTCGGCAGCCAGCGACTGCCGGAGCTGGCCCGCAATCTCGGGAAATCGATCCGGGAATTCAAGAAGGCCGCCAGCGGGCTGGAGGAGGAGCTGAAACGGGCCATCGAGGCCCCCCCGCCCCCACCCCGACCGCGACCGCCCGTGAACCCGTCATTCGACAAGGTTCCGAACACCATCGCGTCCGGTGTCGCGCCTCCGCCGCCGTCTTCCGAACCGGAAAAACCGTCCGATCCCTGAGCCCGCCCGCAGCCGCCCATCACGCCGGCTGCTGGCCGCGGTCGCGCCATGGATTCAGATCCTCCCCCCGTCCGCATTCCCATCACGGGGGAACTGGACCTCCATGCGTTCCGGCCCGCCGAGGTGGCCAGCCTGGTCGATGAATATCTGCGCGAATGCCGCCGGCGCGGCTTGAGGGAAGTGCGGATCATCCATGGCAAGGGCACTGGCGCCCTTCGCCAGACCGTCCACACCTGTCTGCGGCGTTCCCCGCTGGTGGCATCTTTCCGGAGCGGCGACGAAACCACGGGAAGCTGGGGGGCCACCGTGGTGACATTGCAGGCCCTGCCAAACTAGCCGGTCCCGTCCGCCTGTCCGCCACCGGCGCCGCCTGTCACCGGGAGATTGCTGCGCGCACCAAAGGCTGCATGCTTCCGCCCGTAATGAACACCACCTTGTTTTACGCCGTCGTGCTTGCGCTGACCAACATCGTGCTGGCGCTCGTTGGTTTCTTCCTCGGTTTTCAGACTGAACACCTGGATCAGGGGCGGTGGTTCGGGCTGCTTGGTTTCATCCCGCCAATCGTCGTGCTTTGGCTGGGAGTTCGCGCGCTGCGCGAGGAGGCCGCCGACAAATCGCTTTCGTACGGCAAAGGGGTTCTGGCCGGATTCCTGATCTCCCTGTATTCCGCCCTGATCGGGCTGGTCTACACTTTCATCCACTTTCGATTCATCAATCCGAACTACGCCGACTATGTGATCGATGCCGCCCGACAGAAGTGGGTTGAGGCCGGTTTGGACGATGCGAAGATGGCCGCGGCGGAGAAGGTCATGCACGTCGTGATGTCGGCGCCGGTCATGGCCCTGATTGGATTCGTCACCGCGTTGTTCTACGGAGTCGTCATTGCGCTCATTTTGGCCGCGATCCTGAAACGCGCCCCGGCCACGGCCACACCATCGACCGTTGCGACTCCCACCTAGCTCGGACGGCCTAGGCTATCCCTTTTTCTGCAGCTCCAATTGAAAGGGCCGGGACCCTGCGGTCCCGGCCCTTGTTGTTTTCTAGTTCAGCGAACCGGTGGCTCAGCGGCTGCCAGGGGACTGCCGCTTGGCGCGGTAGTCATAGGCCGCCACAGCCATCAGCGCGATTGCCGCGCCGTACCCGATGAAGGCGTAGATCTTGTAAAAATCTTCCACCTTCTCTGGGGCAAGGCCGAGGAAAACCGCCACTGCGAGCACAACGCCCGCCGGAACGAGTTTCATCAGTCTGTCTTGGTTCATATTTTGTCTTCTGTTTCAGGTTAATGGCTCCTTGCGGAACCGGGGACATTCTACCTCAAGCTTGAGATAATCAAAGCCACATGCTTCAATGGTTATCATAGGATTTGCCTATGGAACTGTACCAGATTCACCATTTCCTCGCGGTTGCCGATGCAGGCAACTTTACGAAGGCGTCCGAGCGCCAGAATATATCTCAACCATCTATCAGCCAACAGATTATTAACCTTGAACGCGAGCTGGGGCACAAGCTATTCCATCGCTTGGGAAGGCGTGCCGTCCTCACGGAGGCCGGCAAAGTCTTCCTCGACCGTGCCCGACGCATCGTCCTAGAGGTCGAAGACGCAACGAGAGCGTTGAAAGACAGCCCCACTCTGGAGCGACGCATCAAGGTTGGAACCGTCCAGACTCTTGCCCCCTACCTGCTGCCCCCCTTGCTCGAACGATGCCGGGAGGCCCATCCGAACCTCCAAGTTCACAGTCACGAAGACTTTCGCGCCGACTTGGTGCGCGGAGTATTGGACGGCGATCTGGATCTGGCCATCGTTCCCCAGCCGGTGAAGGATCCGCGCATCTCGGTGGAGTCGCTCTTTGTCGAACCTCTCCTGCTCGTGGTGGGCCGAAACCATCCCCTAGCCAACAAGGCCGCCATCATGGCCGCAGATCTCGCCGAGGAGAGTTTCGTTCTTCTGGGCCACTCAAGCTCCCTAGCCATGGAAATCGAACGGTTCTGTGGCGACAACAATTTCGTCCCCCGCCTGGGGCATCGCTGCTCGCAGACGGTCACCGTCAAGTCGCTGGTGGCCCTGGGCTCCGGCGTCTCGATCCTGCCGCGCATCGCCTACAAGGCGGACGACAAGAGGACTCTCGTCTATCGGGAGCTCAGCGGCCGGGCGCCCACCCGCGAGGTGACCGTCATTCGCCATCTGCAACGCTATCAGACCATGGGGGCCGAACAATTCCTGAAGGTCCTGCGCGCCATGGTCGCGGAGCTCGTCGCGGCGGGAGAACTGAAGGGCGTGCCGGAGGCCGGCGCCTGATCGCGCGCCCGCCCTGGCCGGCCGTCCGTTGCGTCCGATCGCGCTCGCGAAGCCGCCGCCATTCCGGAACGTCGGCCTCGGCCCGGCTGGGCCCGTTTCGAGTTTGCCCGGGTCCCCAACCGCGCCTAGTGTCCTCATTCCTATGATCGATCTCATCAAGAAAACTCTGCTGGCAGGCGTGGGAGCGACAATCGTCACGAAGGAGAAGATCGAGGAGGCGATGCAGGACTACATCCGTCAGGGCAAGGTGTCGGCCGGCGACGCCCGCATCATGGCGGAAAAGATCGCGGAACAGGGCCGCAAGGAATTCGAGATCATGAGCGGCGAGTTGGCGGCCAAGATCAAGGAGCTCACCGAAAAGGCGGACCTCACCCACAAGAAACGCATCGAGGCGCTGGAGGCTCGGGTGAAGAAACTGGAGGAAGCGCTCGCCGCCCGCCCGGGCGCCAAGGCCTGATTTTCGTCGCCCGCCTGCCACCATGCCGGGCGTTTCTCTCAAGCCCTTCGACCTGCTGGCCAACGCCATGCGGGCGAAAGAGATCGCCGTCGTGCTGGTCAAGCACGGCTTCGCCGAAATCATCGAGCAGATCGAGACGCCGGATGCCTGGTGGCAGCGGTTCGTCCCGACACCCAAGGAGCATCGGAGCACCGTCGAACGCATCCGCCTGGCCGCCGAGGAGCTTGGTCCCACCTTCGTCAAGTTCTGCCAACTGCTCAGCATGCGGCCCGACCTGGTGCCCCAGGCGCTGGTCCTCGAACTGCAGAAGCTCCAGGATGCCGTCCAGCCGGTGCCGTTTGACGAGATGCGAAAGATCCTGCTCGAGGAACTGGAAGAGGATCCCGCCGAAGTCTTCATCGAATTCGATGAGACGCCGGTGGCGTCGGCGTCGCTGGCGCAGGTCTATTTCGCCCGGCTGAAGGGCGATGGTCGCAGCGTCGCGGTGAAACTCCAGCGGCCGGACCTGCAAAAGGTCGTGGAGGCCGATCTCGACCTCATCGCCTTCTTTGCGGCGCGCTTCCATCATTACGTTGCCAAGCTGCAGCCCTTCGACCTGCCCTCGGTCGTCGAGGAGATCCGCGCCGGCCTGTTGCAGGAACTGGACTTCCGCCATGAGGCGCGGAACCAGCAGTATTTCAACGCCCAGAACCCCACGCCGGAGAAGGTATTCGCGCCCGAGGTCATTGGCCAATTCACGACCCGCCGCCTTCTGGTGATGGAACGCATCGACGGGGTCCGCGTCGAACAGTCCAAACTCAACGCCGACCAGGCCAAGGCGCTGGCCCAGGCGGGGGCGACCTCGTTGATGCACCAGATCGTGATCAGCGGGTTTTTCCATGCGGACCCGCACGCCGGCAATGTCCTGGTGACGGGTGATGGCCGCCTCTGCCTCCTCGACTGGGGTCTGGCCGGGCACCTCACGCGCCGGCTGCGGTACGCGCTCGCGGATCTGTTCCTCGCCGCGGCCGCGCACGACGCGGAGCAGGTCGTGCAGATCGGCATGAGCCTGGGCGGGCCCGGATCGAAGCCCGATTACCGGACGATGGAGAAGGAGGTCACGATCGCGTTGCGGGAGAATCTGAATTTCGCCATCGGCAACGAGCGGATCGGATACCTGATCCTGAAGCTGATCGAGGTCTTCGGGCGCAATGGCATCAGCGTCTCGCGCGACTACGCGCTCATGGCCAAGGCGGTGTTGTCCATCGAGGAAATCGGCCGCCTGCTCGATCCGCAGTTTGACCTTCGGACCGTCGCGCGACCCGTCCTGCGCGAACTGCACCACGAACGGTGGAGCCCCCGGGCGCTGCTCGGAAAAACCCGCGCCCTGTTCGCCGCCACCGTGGGGCGCCTGGGCGACCTGCCGACCGAGCTCGACCGCCTGTTGCGACGGCTCGAGCACGACGATCTGACGGTGAATTTCCAGCACCGGGGCCTCGAGGGATTGAATGATTCGCTCCGCGCCGCCAGCAACCGCATCGCGCTCGGCGTGATCATCGGCTCCCTCATCATCGGTTCGTCGCAGATCGTCACGACGGGCATCGAGCCCCACCTGTGGGGTTACCCGCTCGTGGGCATTGTCGGCTACATGCTCTCCGCCCTGCTCGGGCTGTGGGTGATCTGGGACATCTTCCGCCACGGCCGGCACAAGTAGGCGCCGGCCCGCCGATTCAGTCGGCAGCCGGGTTCGAGCTCGGCAGGAGGAAATAAAAGTCGCTGCCGTGCCCCGGCACGCTCGAACAGGCGATGGAACCACCGTGGGCCAGGACCAGCTCGCGCGCCAGCGCCAACCCGAGGCCCGCGCCCTTCTTGGCCTGCCCCGGAACGCGGTAGAATTTCTCGAACACGCGCCCCTGGCTCTCCACCGGGATGCCCGGGCCATCGTCGCGCACCCCGAACCGCACGAAGCCATCGGGGAACGGCTCGGCATAGAGGACGATCTCGCTGCCCGGCGGCGAGTACTTGCTGGCGTTCGTGAGCAGATTGATGAACACGTGCCGGATGCGGTCGCGATCCACCGCCACGGATCCGATGCCCTCGCCCACCTGCACCGTGATCCGCTGGCCGACGGCCTCCACCTGGGGCCTCATTTCCGCCGCCATCGCGGCCAGCAGCTCCCCGGGCGAGGCCGGCACGCGGCTGAGCGCCGAGGCCCCGCTTTCCAGCCGGCTGAGGTCGAGCAGGTCATTCAGGATGCGCAGCAGCCGGTCGGCATCGTCCCGCGCGGTCTCCAGCAGCTCGCGTTGCGCCGGCGAAATCGGGCCGACGTTCTGCTCGAGCAGCAGGTAGACCGCCATCCGCAGGCCCGTCAGCGGCGTGTTGAGTTCGTGGCTGACGGTGCCCACGAGGTTGTTCTTGGCGTCGTCCAGCAGGCGGAACTTGGTGACGTCCTGCAGCAGGACGGCCGCCCCGCCGAAGCCCGTCAGCGTGTCCCCCACCGCGAGGATGCGCGGCAGGTAATGGCGGTCCTCCCGGCCCACCCGCAGCGTGACGACCCGGTCGTACCCGGTAGGCAGGTAGTGGTTGCCGGAGGCGAGCACCTCGGCCAGGGGTTCGAGCAACTGGACGGGCAGACCGCCGGCGATCTCCGGCAGGTCCGCCAGCGCCGCAGCCGCCGGGTTCCGCAGCTCCACGGCGCCGTCCTTCCCGACGACAAAGACCGGATCCGGCGACGAGGTGAGCGTGGC
>JBAIXJ010000754.1:0-6611 GCA_037916645.1 Opitutales bacterium
GCTCACCCAGCGCCGCGCCTGCGACCGCCACAAAGCCCGTTTTGTCCGGGCGGCATGGAAGCTCTCGGCCGGGGTCGATCGCGTGATCTGCGGGCACCTGGGCCAACTGCCCGTGGCATGGGCCGCACGGCGCCTGCGGCCGAACCTCGAGTACCTCCTGGTGGCCCATGGCATCGAAGTCTGGCGGCCCTACAGCTGGATCGAACGGAGGGCGCTGCGCGACGCGCGGCGCATCCTCTGCGTCAGCGACTACACCCGGCGGGAGATGCAGGGTCGGATTGCGCTGCCGGAAACGCGCTTCGCCGTGGTGCCCAACGCGCTTGATCCCTATCTCCTCGTCAGTTTGACGGACCGGACGATCCCGCCCGGGGTGATGGATCCGGTGATCCTCACGGTCGCCCGCCTTGACGCCTCCGAGCGCTACAAGGGCGTCGATCACCTGATCACGGCGATGCCGGCCATCCGCGAGGCCCTGCCCTCGGCCCGGCTGCGGGTGATCGGCACCGGCAGCGACCTGCCCCGCCTGCGCAGCCTCGCCGCCGCGCTGGGCCTGGACGCCGTGGTGCAGTTTGCCGGCGGGGTCGACGACGACCGGCTGCGCGAGGCGTATCAGGCCTGCACGCTGTTCGCCCTGCCGAGCCGGAGCGAGGGCTTCGGGATCGTGTTCCTCGAGGCCATGGCCCAGGGCAAACCGTGCCTCGGCGCCCGCGCCGCCGCGACGCCCGAGGTGATCGACGAAACGTCGGGCGTGCTGGTCGAGTACGGCGATGTCGCGGAGTTGGCTCGACAGGCCGTGTGGGCGCTGCAACACCATTGGCACTCGGGGCAGATCCGGCAGCGCGCCGCGCAGTTCAGCTATCCGCGGTTCGCGCAATGCCTGCGCGAGGCCCTGGGCGATTGAAACGTGACCCCGGCACTTCCTGAGACCCTGGTGATCGAGGCCGGACGGGCCGAGCGGCATTACTGGCGCGACCTCTGGCGCTATCGCGAGCTGCTCGGGTTCCTCGCCTGGCGCGACATCAAGGTCCGCTACAAGCAGGCCGTGCTCGGCGTGGCGTGGGCGGTCCTGCAGCCCGCGGTGCAGACGGTGCTGCTGACCTTTGTCTTTGGAACGCTCGCCCGGATGCCCTCGGGCGGGGTGAAGTATCCGCTGCTCGTCCTGACCGGACTGCTGCCGTGGCAGCTGTTCTCCTCCGCGTTCTCCAGCGCCGGCAACAGCCTGGTCGGCAACGCGCAGCTCATCTCCAAGGTGTATTTCCCGCGCCTGCTCGTGCCGCTGTCGGCGCTGGCGGTGGCCCTGGTCGATCTCGCGATCCTCCTCGGGCTCACCCTCCCGATCCTCCTGGTTTCCGGCGTGGCGCCCACCTGGCGGCTGGCGGCGCTGCCCGTGTTCATCGCCGCCGCGCTGCTCATCGCGCTGGGCGCCGGCCTGTGGATCACGGCCCTCACGGTCAAGTACCGCGACTTCCGGTTCATCGCCCCCTTTCTCCTGCAGATCGGGCTGTTCGTGACGCCCGTCGGCTTCCGCACCGATTTCCTGCCCAACTGGCGCGATCTGCTCGCCCTCAATCCCCTCACGGGAGTTGTGAACGGTTTTCGCTGGTGTCTGCTGGGCGGCGACACCGATTTCTACGTGCAGGGTTTCCTCGCCTCCCTGGTCGTGGCGGCGCTGCTCGTGGGGACGGGCCTGTGGTATTTCCGCAAGACCGAGCGCCAGTTTGCCGACGTGATTTGAGCCATGCCCGACGACATCGTCATCGCGGCCGAGAACCTCGCCAAGCGCTACCGCCTCGGGCGGGCGCCCCGGCACGACACGCTGCGGGACGCCCTCGCCGGCGGCGCGCGCCGCCTCGCCCGCCTCTGGCGGCCGCGGGATGACGGCGCGGCGGCCGATGAGTTTTGGGCGCTGCGCGACATCACAGTCGAGGTCCGCCGCGGCGAAGTGCTCGGCATCATCGGGCGCAACGGCGCGGGCAAGTCGACGCTGCTCAAGATCCTGTCGCGCATCACCGAACCGACCGCGGGACGGGTCAGCCTCCACGGCCGGGTGGCGTCGCTGCTCGAGGTCGGCACGGGGTTCCATCCCGAGCTGAGCGGACGCGAGAACGTCTACCTCAACGGCGCCATCCTCGGGATGTCGCGCGCGGAGATCCGGCGGAAGTTCGACGAGATCGTGGCCTTCGCCGAGGTGGAGAAGTTCCTCGACACGCCGGTGAAGCACTACTCCAGCGGCATGTACGTGCGCCTCGCGTTCGCGGTTGCGGCGCACCTCGAGCCGGAGATCCTGATCGTCGACGAGGTGCTGGCGGTGGGCGACCACGCCTTCCAGCAGAAATGTCTCGGGAAGATGGAGCAGGTCGCCGGCGCGGGAAGGACCATCCTGTTTGTGAGTCACAACATGGCGGCCATCCAGCAACTCTGCGGCCGCGTCCTGCGCCTCGAACAAGGGCGGCTGGCGGGAGCCGGAGCGCCGGGCGCGCAAATCCGGGATTACCTCGGCGCTTCCACCCGGTCAGCGGACCGGGTTCGGAATCTCGCGGGCGAGCCCCGCGGCCTCGATCTGCGCGGCGGCGCCCGGCTCCTGAGCGTCGCCCTGGCCGGCTCCGGCGGACCCGCACCCTGGAGTCTGTCATTCGGTGAACCGCTCCGGCTGGAATTCGACGTGGAACTCACCCGCGCGATCCCAACCTGCGAACTCGGAATCGGCCTCTTTAACCTGCAGGGGCAGGAGATCGTCTCCACGCTCAGTTCCTGGGAACGCGAACTCGGCCCCCTGGAAGCCGGCCGGTATGCGTTCACGGTCGAATTTGGCGTGCTGGACCTGGCGCCGGGCAACTACCGCTGCGGGGTCGGTCTGAAGTCCGATCGCGATCTGGAAGACTACCTGCCTGAAGCCTGCGGGTTCGAGGTCGTGCCCGCCACGCACGGCCGGCGCCCCACGCCCACCGGAATCCGCGGTGCGATCGCCCACCAGGCGCGATACTCGGTGACGCGGATCTGAGCTCCCCTCCCTTTTGTATTCGCCCGTCGACCCCGCCGCCCTGTCCCGGACGAGGCGCCTGCTGACGCGCACCGCCTCCGGCCTCCTGGGCCACTTTACCCGGGCCCTATGGCGGCATTCACGCGCCCGCCGCTGCACCTTCGATCCGGATGGACTCGCCGAGCGGCTCTGGCGCTGGCATCGGCGCGTGTCCCGGATACCGCGGCAGAATCCCACCCCGCGCCGGGTCCGCTTCGCCGGCGGCGTGCACCTTGAGCTGGATCTCGCGCGCCTCACCGACGCCATGGCCTTTTGCTACGGATTGGGAGAATCGGAAGTGGGCCTGATCTTCCGGCGCTGGGCGCGCCCGGGCGACACGGTCCTCGACGTGGGCGGCAACATCGGCACCGCGGCGCTGGACTTTGCGGCGGCTGCGCCCGAGTCCCGGGTGCACGTCTTCGAGCCCGCCCCGGAAATGCTGGCGGCGCTCCGGCACAATCTCGAGCTCAACCGCCTGCCCAACGTCGAGGTGCACGCCTTCGGCTTGGGCGAACGCGACGAGCGCCGCTGGCTGCAGGCCGACATGCCGCACAACCCGGGCTCGAACTATGTGGCGGCCGCGGCCGACTCCGGGATCTGCCCGGTCGAACTGCGGCGCCTTGACGGCCTGACGTTCCTCACCGCCGTGAGTTTCATCAAGATCGACGTCGAGGGATTCGAGCTGGCGGTGTTGCGCGGCGGGCAGGACCTGATCGCGCGCTGCCGCCCCCTGCTAATCCTGGAGCGGAACGACCGGGCCCTCGCCCGCGCCGGCGCATCCTGGGGGGAGGTCAGGCGCACCCTCGTCCGCTGGGGCTACGAACTCGGTGCCTGGCACCTGGGGCGCTGGCGGGCCTACCCGGACGAGGCGAAGGAGCCGCCGGCGCTCCACAATGTGATCGCCGCTCACCCCGGCAATCCGCGCCACGCCGGCTTCATCCGTGCGCGGCATTGAACCATGGCGTCCCTGATTCCGGCACTGCAAAGCCGCGTCTGGGCCTACACCCGCCCGCGTCTGCCGCGCCTGGTCTATGCGAATGGCGGCCTGGGCGATGAGCTCATGCTGACCGCCGTGGCGCATGCCGCCCGGGTCGCCGGTCGCCCGCTCCACGTCCTCACCGATCAGCCGGAGTGCTGGCGGGGCAACCGCGACCCTGCCAGCCTGCAAACCGGCGTTGAACGGTGGCATTATGCGTGCCGCCGGGGGTGGATGCGCACCGAGATAATCCATCTGGCTTACCTGAGCGGCAACGGCCGCCATGTCGCCGATCAGATGGCGGAGCGGGCCGCCGTGACCCTTGCCCCCGACTGGCGGCCGGTGCTTCGGCTGCCGCGACCGCCGCCGCGGAATTCGCGCCTGTTGGTCCTGCAAAATTCCTGCCGCGGCGCCCGTTATGCCGCGGACACCAAGGAATGGGCGCAAGAGCGATGGCAGGAATTGGCGCGCCGCCTGGCGCGCGAGTTCACGCTGGTGCAGATTGGCACTCGCCGCGATCCGCCCCTCGACGCGGCCCGGGACCAGCGCGGCCGCACGACCCTGCGGGCGGCGGCGGATCTTGTGGCGGGCGCCGCGGCGCTCATCGGGCTGGAGTCGGGACTCATGCACGTGGCCGCGGCGGTCGGCACGCCGGCGGTGATCATTTATGGCGGCCGGACCCGGCCCAAGGAGACCGGCTACCCGTTTCACCGGAACCTGACCCGCTCCCCGCCCTGCGCCGGCTGCGCGCTGAACAGCGGCTGTCCGCACAGCCTCATGTGCCTGGACATCCCGGTCGAGGAGGTGGAGCAGGCGGTCCGCGAAACCTGCGCGCCGGCATGACCGCCAGCCTGCTGATCCCCTGCTACAACGCCGCGGCCTTCCTCCCGCGCCTCTGGGAGACCGTGCGGGCCCAAGCCGTGCCGTTTTCCGAGGTCATCTGCTACGACGACGCCAGCGACGATGAAACCGGCGCGGTTGCCCGCCGTCTCGGCGCGCGGGTCCTCCGTGGGGAGCGAAACCTCGGCCCCGCCCATGCCCGCAATAGTCTGCTCCGGGCCGCCGCGGGCGAGTGGGTCCACTTTCACGACGCGGACGACCGGCTGGAGCCGGCGTTTCTCGCGCGGATCCTGGAGCCGGCAGGACCAAGCATCGACGCGGTCATCTGCAACGTCGACTGGATCGACGAACAAACCCAGCGGCCGATGATCGCCCATCGCTATTCGCGCGCCGAGTTCCTCGCCGACCCCCTGAATTACGTCCTCGAGCATCCGATCGGCGGCATCAACGGCCTGTACCGGCGCGAGCGGGTCCTCGCGCTCGGGGGCTTCGACGAGACCATGCGAATCTGGGAGGACGCCGACCTCCACGTGCGCCTCGCCGCCGCCGGAGCCCGCTTTGAAGTGGTGGAGGAGGTGCTCTGCCTGGCTCTGCGGCGGACGGCGAGCGCCAGCACGGATTACCGGGCGAACTGGCGCTTCCGCCTCGCCGCGCTGCAGCGGTATGAGCAAACGCTTCCCGCCTCGACCCGCGGCGCGCTGGCCCGCGAAGCCGAGCGTGCCGCCCTCAACCTGGCCGGACTGGGCGAACCCGCGGGCGCCCGGGCCGCCGTCGCCCTCGCGCGTCGCCTGGGAGGCGATCCCCCGACCACGGACTCATCGCTGCTGCGCCTCGCCAGACATTTCGTTCCCGCGACGCTGCTGCTGCGGATGCAAGCCCGGGCGCGCGGGATCACTCCAGCGCGGAAATGACGGCCCGTCCGATCGCCATCCGGTTCCCGGCGCGCTCCGCCCGCCCCAGCCTCAAGCCCTCGCCGGCCTCAGCCCTGCCGCCGTCGACCCATTCAAACTCCAACCCCGGGAGAAGACCCGAAGTCCCGCCTCCACAGTCATGAATCGTCTGCTTCTTTCGCTCGTCCACCGCATCGGCCTTTGGCTTGGTGGCTTGCGCTCGCTCTGGCCGCGTCTGACGGGAGTCCGGCTGGGGGCGCGCGTGCGCATCGGCTCCGGATGCGAGATCGCGCTCGGGCTCTCGCCGCTGCGACGCGGCCGGCTCGAACTCGCCTCCGGCTGCTTCGTTTCGCGGGGCGTGGTCCTGCATCCCTACGGCGGAGCCATCCGGCTCGGGCAGAACGTGTTTCTCGGCCCCCACGTTGTGATCTACGGCCACGGTGGCGTGGAGGTTGGCGACGACACGCTGGTCTCGATGCACTGCCGGATCCTCTCGTCCGAACACGCCGTGCCGCCGCCCGGCACGCCGATTCGATCGCAGCCCGACATCCGGAAGCCGACGAAGGTCGGCCGCGACGTCTGGCTCGGGGCCGGCGTGACCGTGCTGGGAGGCGTGACGATCGGCGACGGTTGCGTCGTCGGAGCCGGCGCCGTCGTGGCCGACGACCTGCCACCGAACTCCCTTGCCGTCGGGGTGCCGGCGCGCGTGGTGCGCAGCCGCTCGTGACGACCCACCGGCGCCCATGGTGATCAGCGTCATCCTTCCGACGCACAATCCTGACCCGGGCCGGCTCGCCCGCACGATCGCCGGTCTCCGCGCCCAAACCCTGCCCGTCGCCGCATGGGAACTCGTGATTGTCGACAATGCCAGCACCGCGACGGCGGG
>JBAIXJ010000755.1:0-2911 GCA_037916645.1 Opitutales bacterium
GAAGCGATGCCGTGACGATCCGTTGTCGCCCCCGGTTTCGAGTCCTTTTCAACCGCCAGTTCCACCCTCAACCACCCATGACCATGCCCGCCACGTTATCCCACCGGTTCAAGACGGCCGCCCTGGCCTCCCTGCTCGTCCTCGCCGCCTCCGCCTTCGCGCAGGACGGCACGATCTACCCGCTCGAAGCCCCCGCCGAGCCCGGCGCCATTGCGCTCGGCACCGGCGGCGTCGAGAACCAGCCCGCGAAGGAGAGCTGGTTCCGCCAGTGGGGCGAGCCGATGGTGCGCAACGTCACCACCGCCACCCTCACGCCCTTCCTGCCCGATCCGGCCAAGGCCAACGGCACGGCGGTCATCGTGGCGCCGGGCGGCGGCTTCCGCTGGCTGTCGATCAACAACGAAGGCTGGAAGATCGCGAAGGCGCTGAATGCCCAGGGCGTCGCTGCGTTTGTCCTGAAATACCGGCTCATCCCGACGCCGGCATCGCTCGATGAATTCAAGGACTCCATGGGCCGGCCCCCGCCGGGAGGCGCACCCGGCGGTACCGGCCCGCGGCCGCCGCGCCCCGACCTGTCCAACCAGCTCGCCGACGCCGAGGCCGCCTACGCGATGATCGTTAATCGCGCCAAGGAATGGCACGTCGACACCAGCCGGATCGGCATGATGGGCTTCTCTGCCGGCGCCGGGCTCACGATGGAGAGCGAACTCCATTCCAAGACGATGAAACTCGCCTTCATCGCGCCAATCTACGGGTTCCTCGGCCCGGTCGAGGTGCCGAAGGACGCCCCGCCGCTGTTCGTGGCCCTCGCCGCCGACGATCCTCTCATGTTCCATGGAGATTTCGGACTGATCAAGTCTTGGTGGGAGGCGAAGCGGCCCGTCGAGTTTCACCTTTACCAGGACGGCGGCCACGGCTTCGGCATGGGCTACCCGGGCCACCCCACCTACTGGTGGTTCGAGGTCTTCGCGCACTGGCTCGACGCAAACCATTTCCTCGCCGCCAAGGCCGGCAAGTAGGAGCCGCCGTCCCTTTCGACCCTCGTCTCCGCCCTTCCCCCCTCAGGCAACGCCTCCACCGCGGGTCCGCCCTGCCCGCCGCCAGCTGGCGGGCGGCCCCGCTTTCCCTGACATTCGTCACGCCCACGGTCAAGGTGCGGGCGACTCTCGTTGGTAAGGTTCCAGCTTTTTGAGCAGGTCCGCCAACAACGCGCGAAGCGCCGCCGGATCGGGCGCCTTTGCCCGCAGGAGCGCCACCCGGCGCGTGGGCAGATCATGCATCGGCACCAGTTGATTGGCCTCCAGCAGATTCGCGGCCGTCTCCGCAATTCCCAGCCCGTCCGGGTAGGCGGCATGAGCGTCATTGAGCCATCTCCGGCCGTCGGCGACGGTGCGGGTCACCCGCCCCTCCCGGTCGGCAAACTCCGGCACCACCTGCGCCGAGCGGTTGCGGAAAATTCCCAGCATGGCGGCGACAATCGACGGATCGCGAACCGTCCCGTCGGGATAAAAGACCCCATGCACGTTGCCCCAGTAGCTGGTGATCATGAGCTCCCAGATATAGAACCCCATGCCGGCCTTTGAATATTCCTCCATGGCCACATCGTACGGATTGGCCCGCGCCGTGCAGCCGAGCTCGGTGTTGACGACGGGCTTCTTCACCTGGGCCGCGAACGCGGCCGCGAGATCGATCTGGTGGCGGATCTCCTCGCGAGTCGGGCTGTAGTCATGAAACGAAAGGACGTCCACGACGTCCGCGTTTTGCTCCATGAACTTCTCGAAGGCAAAGCCGATGGTGATCGGGGCCCGCGGCCGTTGCGTATCCAGCTCGCGAAACAACCGGGCCATGAGTCGCGCCTCGGCGATGTGGGCCGGGCGCTCCGGACCCTCGGGGTAATCGGGCTCGTTATAGACGTCCCAACAGGCCACCGCCGGTTCGCCGCCGATGGCCTCCAGCAGCGCCTGGATCCATTCACGCGTCCGGGGGTAGGGCTCGGCTTCCCTGAGCATCTCACGCTTCCACTCCACCACGGGCATGAGCCCGATGTGTCGCGCCTGACAGGCGCGGGCGAGATGAACGAGATTGCGGCGGAACGCCGCTTTGTCGGCCAGGTAGGCGGTGTGACTCAGGAAGACGCGAACCTGGTTGATGCCAATCTTCCGGGCGTAATCCAAGTCGCGCTCGGTTTCCTTCGGGTCATAGCGGAGCCAGTGTTCAAGATGGTGGCCGCCGGCGGCGCAGTAATTGGCGCCCCGAACGTTGGCGCAATCGAACGGCCGAATTTCGGTACTGGCCCGGGCGGCGCTAACCAAGACGCAAATCAGGGCGAAAACCGGATAATGAGTTCGCATGTTATCTGGGGCCTGCTGGGGAGGATGGATGAGCGAGGCAGGATTCCGCAAGGGCGGTGCCTCGTCGGGGAGCAGCGCGAACTGTCTTGAGCCCACCATCCGTCGGGTCAACCGAGATCGGCCTTGGCGAGAGGCCCTCAGAAGGCGGTTTGTTTTCGGCCCGTGTGACCGGGCAGAATGAAAACGTCGTAGCCAGGCGCAGGTCGCGCCTGCGGTGGGCAGCGCCGGATTTCGCGGGCGCCGGCGCCTGCCTCGTTTGAAGTTTCCCTTCACCATCCGATCCCGATTCCGACCTGACGCGAGGCCGGGTGACCATGCGGCCGTTGCACTTGCCTGCGGCCCGGTCGCCCACCCACAATCCCTTAACGCCAAAATCGGAACGATATGAACTTCGGCCGACTCCGAATTCTCCCGCCAACACTCCTGGCCGCGGCCGCTCTTGCCCTTGTCGCGACCCCATTGGTGCAGGCCGCGGATCCCACCCCCGCGGCCGCCCGCACGACCTGGACGCCGGACAACGGCAACGGCACCTACACCAATCCGCTCTTCTACGATGAGTT
>JBAIXJ010000756.1:0-2261 GCA_037916645.1 Opitutales bacterium
CGACATCACCGAGCGCAAGAAGGCGGAAGAGGCGCTGCGCCACGAGCAGGGCCTGTTCAACGGCCTCGCCAGTTCGGTTCCGGATTCCATCTATTTTAAGGACCGGGAGAGCCGGTTCATCCGCATCAACGAAGCCCTCGCGCGGCGCTGCAATCTGCCGAATCTGGCGGCGGCCGTCGGCAAAACCGACTTTGACCTCTTCACGGAAGAGCATGCCCGGCAGGCGTTCGCGGATGAACAGCGGGTGATGGCGACCGGTGAGCCGCTGATCGGCGTGGAGGAAAAGGAGACCTGGCCCGATGGGCACGTCACCTGGGTGTCGACCACGAAGATGCCGCTCCGCGACGCCAGCGGGGCGATCACCGGCCTGTTCGGCATTTCGCGCGACATCACGGAGCAGAAGCAGGCGATGGAACGCATCCGCCAGCAGGCGGCGCTGCTCGACGCGGCAACCGACGCCATTTATGTCACCGCGCTCGACTGCACCATTCTGTACTGGAATCAGGCGGCCGAGCGCGTCTACGGCTGGACGGCCGCCGAGGCGGTCGGCCGGAAGACCACGGAGTTACAGTCCGGGGATGAGGCCCTGGTGGGGGAGGTGCTGGGCACGACGGTGGAAAAGGGTGAATGGACCGGCGAGCGCCGGCAGAGAACCAAAGCCGGGCGCCCGGTGGATGTGCAGAGCCGCCTGACGCTCTTGCGTGACGACCAGGGCCGGCCGCAATCGATCCTGGTGATCAACACCGATGTCACCGAGAAGAAGGAGCTCGAGGCCCGGTTCCTCCGTGCTCAGCGCCTCGAGAGCATCGGCGCGCTGGCGAGCGGCATCGCCCACGATCTCAACAACGTGCTGGCGCCGATCCTGATGGGCGCGCCCCTGCTGCGTCTGACCAGCCCCGAGGGTCCCTCGCGCAATCTCCTTGGACTGATGGAGCAGAGCGCCCAGCGGGGAGCCGATATCGTCCGGCAGGTCCTCACGTTTGCTCGGGGCACGGGCGGCCAGCGCGTGTCCCTGCAGCCGAAGCACCTCGTCCGGGATATGATCAAGATGGCCGGCGAGACCTTCCCGAAAGCGATCCGGATGGAGGATGAATCGCCGGGCGAAGTCTGGGAGATCAATGCCGACGCCACGCAGGTGCATCAGGTGTTGATGAACCTCTGCGTCAACGCCCGAGACGCCATGCCGGAGGGCGGGCGGCTGGTCGTGGCGGCCGAGAATGTCACGGTGACCGAGACCGAGGCGAAACGTACGCCCGGCGCCAAGGCCGGGCCCCACGTGCGGTTGCGAGTTTCCGACACGGGCACCGGCATGCCTCCGGAGGTGCAAACCCGGATCTTCGAGCCGTTTTTCACCACCAAAGGCGTTGGCAAGGGGACGGGTTTGGGACTCTCCACGGTGATGGGCATCGTGAAGAGCCACGACGGATTCATCCGGGTCGACAGCAAGGTGGGCCGAGGCACGACGTTTGAACTGTTCTTTCCGGCGGCCGGGGCGCCGCAACCGTCCGCGGCGGCGGCGGTGTCGGCCGCGCCTTGGCCGCGAGTGGAAGGCGAGACGGTGCTGGTGGTTGATGATGAAGCCGCAGTCCGCGAGGTCACGCGGCAGACCCTTGAAGGGTTCGGCTACCGCGTCATTGACTGTGAAGGCGGCGCGCAGGCCGTGAAGGCGTTCCGATCGGCACAGCCCGGCGTGAAGCTCGTCGTCACCGATATGATGATGCCCGAAATGGACGGACCGACGCTGGTCAGGACGTTGCGCGCCATCCAGCCGGGAGTCCGGATCATCGGCATCACGGGTGTGCTTGATCAGGCGGCGATGAGCCGCCTGCAGGCGCTCTCGCTGACCGCGCTGCTGGCCAAGCCGTTCACGATTCGCCAACTGCTCACGGCAGTCGCAGGTGAGGACCGGATGAATATGCCGGCGGGAAGGACCTAGCGCCGGTTGGGCTGAAGCGGGACGGTTGAGCCTCAACGCCATCTTTGCCTCTGCCGTCCCTTGCCGTAGGGGCCAGGAATCTCGGGGCCCCGAAACCGGCCGGCTGAACGCCGGGGGCGGAGGGCTGGCGCACCGGGCGGCCCGGCGAAGGGGGCTCAAAATTGGTCTTGACAACAGTTGTTGCGGGCAATGAAAGCGACCACCCCCGAGCCCAAGCCGGACGTCCGCGCCTTCCGCGCCGCCCTGCGGCTGCTGGTGCGCAAGATCAGCCGCCACCTGCGCGACGACACCAGCTGCTGCCAGGTCGGGTTCCTGCCCTGCCACG
>JBAIXJ010000757.1:0-1523 GCA_037916645.1 Opitutales bacterium
GCGAGCAGCGCGCTCGCGAGGGTCAGCAGCGCTCCGGAGACCAGGCAGAACGGCAACAGGAATCCGAAGCTGCCCAGAACGGTGCCGACCACGCCGACGGCGGCCCCGCGTCCAAAGACCACGTCGCGCAACACCCGAACCGCCGCGACCTGGCCGAGCGGCAGCAGGGCCACGGCGATCTGGCCGATGATCAGCCACCGGGCCAGGCGGCCGGCGTCCGCGCCGGCAGCGTCGGTCGGAAACGAGGCGGCGGAGTGGGTGATGCCGAGCTTCAGCTGCCCCGGCGTGTCGCGGGCGGCGGACGGGCCGCCGGCCGGCGGGGCCCTGCCCCCCAGCAGGAGGCGTCCGACCCAAGTGCCCGCGCCGGTGAGGAGCAGCCAGTTCCCCAGGCAGATGCCGAGCACCAGCTCGTTGCCGGAGAACGCGGCGAACAGCTCGCGCATCAGGGCCAGCTGGGTCATCACCGCCGATACGCCCAGCCCGCCGATGGCGAGGACCACGAACCGGCGGGAGCGTTCAGGCGGCGGTTCGGACGCGGTCATGGCGGATTCATTTTCACCGCGAAGGCACACCAATGGGCACGAATGGTTTCCTGGAAAGGACAGGAAATCCGGTGTTTGATGGGCGCGGCTTCGTGTTTATTCGGGTCGATTCGTGGTGCTCAGCTCCGATTCCTTGAACGCCTCGACGTGGTAGATGAACACCGTGGTGTCCGGCTGCCGCCATGCCGCCGGCGCGCTTCCACCCTTTTCGGCGAGGCTGCTGAGGAACTCCTCCTTGTCGGGAATCTCCTCCCAGACCTGCGGCAGGTAGGTGGCCCCGTGGCGGCCGATCTGGAGCACGACGCCGTCGACGCCGGGGTGCAGTTTGGCCAGCAGGTCTTCCGGGGAGCTGAACGCCAGCCGCTGCGGCTGCGTCAGCACGCTGATCTCGATCTCCAGCCCATCCACCTCCCGCGAAGTGACGGGGGAGAAGCGGGGATCGCGCAGCGCGGCGTTGCGCGCATTGTCGATCACGGCCTGGACGAGCGGGCCCTGCGGCAGAATGTAGCCGATGCAGCCGCGGAGCTCGCCGTGCGCTTTCAGCGTCACAAAACAGCCGCGTTCCGCCGTCAGGAACGGGCTGAGGCCCTCCGCGGGCGGCTCGGGCAATTTGGCGCCTGACGCGGCCGCCCGCACCGTGCGGCGGGCCAGGGCGAGCAGGAAACGCCGGTCCTGCGGGGAGAACTGGGGCGCGGGCGCGGAGACATCGGCCGGGGCGGCTAGGGCGGCCGGCGCGTCGGCGGCCGCCGGCGAATAAAATGCGATCGCCGCGTAGCCCACGACGCCGTGGGACTTGTCTCCCGCGGTGTCGCCGCTGTTGCGGTAGTCGAGCAGTTTGGCCTTCCAGCCCTTGTCGCGGGCCACGTCCAGCAGGGTGCAGACCGGCGTGTGGCCGCAGGCGTCCTCGTCGGCGATGGCGCTGGGGTCGAGGCGGCAGATGCTGGCCACGGTGCGTCCATCCATCTCCCGCGCCTCGGCGTA